>DSAR01000182.1 GCA_011046405.1 Chloroflexota bacterium
CGTGCGAGAGGCGCTGCAGAACATCGAGTACGAAGGTATCGCAGGCGAGATCGTCTTCAATGAGGTAGGCGACCCGCAGAAGAAAGCGGCCATCAACCACGTGATCGGGGGCGAGATCGAGTTTATCAAGTTCGTCGCGCCCTAGTGTAGCGTAAAGAAACAGTGGGGGCTGAGCGTCATCAGCCCCCACTGAGCATTATGCATCATTTCAATCATCAAATCGATGGAAGCACCCATTCTACTTCTGATTTAGACATTATGGCATTTGAGACTTCGGAAGTCTGGATCGTAAATGTCTATGAAGTCTATTGATGTGAAATTGATGCCAGAAAATTGGTTAAGGAGAAGCAGCATGAAAGACAATGTGATCAAGATTCTTCTCAAAGCCCTGAGCTGGGGGATGCTAGTCCTCGTCGCCGGCGTGCTTATCAAGGTTTTAGCCAACATCATTTCTGACAATCCTGTGACGTTTGCTCAACAGGTGTTGAACGGCCTCCAGTTAGGCTTTGTCTACGCGATGATCGCGGTCGGTTATACGTTGGTCTACGGCGTGGTAAAGTTGATCAACTTCGCCTACGGGGATATCTTCATGGTCGGCGCTTTTGTGTCGCTCTATAGTATCACCCGCTACGGCTTTTCTTTCTTACCCACGGCTTTACTGGCGACGGTCGCCTGTATCTTCCTGGCTGTCGTCATCGACCGCGTCGCTTATAAACGACTGCGGGAAGCGCCGCGTATCGCCGGACTGATCACCGCCCTGGGTATGTCGATCTTCCTGGAGTACTTCACCGCGCTCAGGTTCGTTTTCACTTCAGATTATATCGCTTTTGAAAGGCCCTTCGAGTTGGTGACGTGGATGGTCGGCGGCGTCAGGTTCACCAACATCCAGTTGGTGATCGCCATTACGTCGATCGTGTACTTCATCGGCGTGCAGTACATCGTAGGCCAGACCAAGATCGGTAAAGCGATGCGGGCCAGCGCCTTCGATAAGGATACCGCCAGACTGATGGGCATCAATGTCGACGGCGTCATCGCGGCGACCTTCGCCTTGACGGGTGCGCTGGCCGGCACCGCGGCCCTGTTGTACGCCACGGCTTATCCGCAGATCTGGACCTTTATGGGACTCCAACCGGGGTTGAAGGCCTTCGTCGCCGCCGTGATCGGCGGCATCGGCAGTATTCCGGGCGCGTTTGTTGGTTCATTGATCATGGGATTCGTTGAAGCGATGACGGTAGGCTACGTGCCCCTGGGCTCGACGCTCAAGGATGGTATCGCCTTCCTGCTCCTCGTCATTATGCTTCTTATCCGGCCCACCGGCATCTTCGGCGATCCGTTCGAAGAGACAAAGTAGAGAAGGGGTAACGAGGATGAATATACGTTCACTACCTACTTGGCTTCAAGCGCTAATCTTTTTCGTAGTCGTCGGCGGCGTCGTCCAGATTGCCTTTAGCCAAGATTGGATTAACGATTATTGGCAAATCATTATTATGGCGAGTATGATCGTCGCTATCTCGGCTCAGGGTCTGAACCTCAAGTATGGTTACGCGGGATTGTTCGCCTTGGGCCAGGCGGCCTTCTACGGCATCGGCGCTTACGCCTCGGCCCTGGTCACCAAGGACTGGGTGGTCGGTTGGAGCGGCAATCCAGCCGGGGGACTGGCTGGGCTTTTCGCGCTGGAGGTTGGCGCTATCCTGGCCATTGCCGCCATCCGGTATCTCAACATCGGTCAGATACGGGATCAGTTGCAAGAAAAACTCCTCCGGTGGCTGACGCCCTTCGAGGCGTCGGTGCTCTCATTGGTCGCTTTGCTCCTCTCTGGCGCGCTGATCATCGTCGTCGTGGGCGGTGTATCCGGCTGGTTGACCAGGCAGGCGTTGTTGACCATCGTTCCCGCCGCCTTAGGCGCCTTGCCGATGGAGATCTCGCAACAGATCATCTTCTTCCTGGCCTTGATCGGCGGGACGGTGCTAACCGGCGTGATCGGTTACCTGATCAGCCTGCCGCTTTTGGGCCTGACGTACGACTACCTCTGTATCGCCACGCTGGGTTTTGCGATTATGACCTACGTCTTTTTCAACAACGCCGATAAGTTGATTCCCACGATGAAGGGCGCGCGCGGCATGGTCGGCATCCCCCCACTGACGAACTGGCCATGGGTGTTGGGCTGCTTCGCCGTATCGATCGTGGTTTTACGCAATCTAATGTATTCCAGCTCTGGCCGGGCGATCCTGGCCACCCGGGATGACCCGACCGCGGCGGAGACGATGGGCGTCGACGTGACCAAATACAAGACGCTGGCCTACACAATCGGTTGCGCGTATGCGGGGTTGGCTGGCGGCCTGCTTGCTCATCTGTATGCGTTCCTGCATCCCTCCAACTTCACCTGGTTGAAGGGGGTCGATCCCTTCGTGATGGTCGTCTTCGGCGGCGTGGGGAGTATGACCGGTACGACCCTTGGCGCATACGCCTTTACCATGCTCCTGGAGGGATTGCGAATCCTGCCGGCCGAATTCATCGACTGGCGTTACGTCATCTATCCGTTGATCCTCCTGTTCGTGATGTTGTTCCGGCCCCAGGGCATTATGGGGAGCAGTGAGCTGGGTTTCTTGAAGCAGCCTAAGGTGAAGGTAAACGATGATCAGGAAAATCCGAAGCTCTCTGGGGCGGAGAGCTAGAGGGAGGTAAGATAAATGTCACAAGTAGAAACTCGAAACACAAACGCGGGCGACAATGAAGTCATCCTGAAAATCGATGGATTGACCAAGTACTTCGGTGGGTTGCGCGCGGTGCATGATTTCGACGTCGAGATCAAACGGGGCGAGCTGGTCGGCCTCATCGGACCCAATGGGGCCGGCAAGACGACGAATTTTAATATGATCACCGGCATCTACCCGGCCAGCGAGGGTATGATTTACTTCAAAGGCGAGGACATCACCGAACTACCCGCTCACGAGATCACCCAGCGCGGCATTGGTCGTACCTTCCAGCGCATCCGTATCTTTCCTAACCTGACCGTTCTAGATAACGTCCGCGTCGCCTACCACCCCCACGCCAGCTATGGGCTTTTCGACGGCGTCTTACGCACGCCGCGCTTCGGTGGAGGTGAGCAAGAGATGACCGAGCGGGCGCAGGAGTTCCTCTCAGTATTCGGTCTGGAAAAGTATCAGAATTCGCTGGCGGCCAATCTACCCTACGGCGAACAGCGGCGGATGGAGATCGCGCGGGCGTTGGCGACAGAACCGGAATTGCTGTTGCTGGACGAGCCAGCGGCCGGGATGAATCCCCAGGAGAGCCTGGAGCTGATGGATCTCATTCACTTTATCCGCGATCGCTTCAAGCTGACGATCCTGCTCATCGAGCACCAGATGCGCGTCGTGATGGGTATCTGTGAATGGATCACGGTGATCGACTTTGGGCAAATCATCGCCCGGGGTACGCCGGAGGAGATTCAGAACAACCCGAAAGTGATCGAGGCTTACCTGGGCACTCAGGCGGCGAAGGAGATGGACTAATGTTACTCGAAGTCAAAGACTTGAACGTTTTCTACGGCGCGATCCACGCGCTACAGGGCATCTCTTTCCACGTCGAAAAGGGCGAGATCGTGACCTTGATCGGCGCTAACGGGGCCGGAAAATCGACCGCGTTGAACACCATCTCTGGCCTGGTTCGTGCACGCGGCGGGAACATCAAGTTCAAGGAACAGGAGATTACCAAAACCCTCGCTCACGACATCGTAACGATGGGCGTCGTCCAGGTGCCAGAGGGACGGAAGATATTCGCCCCATTGACCGTGATGGAGAACCTAGAAATGGGCGCCTATACGCGCGACGACAAGGCCGGCATCAAGGACTCGTTGGACCGCGTTTTCCGCAGCTTCCCACGGCTCAAAGAGCGGCTAAAGCAATATGGCGGGACACTATCGGGCGGTGAGCAGCAGATGTTGGCCATGGGCCGGGCGCTGATGTCTGACCCGGAACTGCTGCTGCTGGATGAACCATCGATGGGGTTAGCCCCGTTGTTGGTCGAGGAGATCTTTGACATCATCCAGGAGATCAATGAGCACGGAACCAGCATCCTGCTGGTCGAGCAGAACGCCCAGATGGCCCTATCGATCGCCAGCCGTGCCTACGTGTTGGAGACGGGATCTATCGTACTTGAGGGCGATGCGAAGGACGTCGCCGATAACCCCGAGGTGCAGAAAGCGTACCTCGGCGGATAATCGGACAGAATCGTCATAAGAAAGAGCCCCCGTAAAGGGGGCTCTTTTTGGTTGAGGTTCTTTGGGTTTTTCGTGTTAATTCGTGGCAAAAAGTATCTACTCACCTTGCGCCCGCCGGATCACAATCCAGAAGCCGGATCGTAATCCGGTCACTTGCAGGCAACGTGTTAGCTTCCGTCACCACCCAGCCAATAGCCCGTGCGCCATCGGCGCGGATTGTAATCCGCTCTGCACATATATGCTGAGCAGTTACGGCAAAAATTAGAAACCCTCCAAGCGGCTCAAATCGACGACGCCATCGACCAGCGCCGCGATGTGTTGCAACTGCGCCAGGCGATTCTGGCGCACCACCTCGTCCTCGTCCATCACCATCACGCCGGATTCCCGCGCGAAGTAGTGATCAATCACGTCCACCAGCGGCGCGAATGCCTCGAAAAATGCGTCTACGGTACTGTCCGGGGAAATTTTTACCTCGGCATCTCGATAAGCCTGGTACAATTGCGTCTCCGCCGCTTCGACGAAACGCTCTGGATCCAGATCGAAGCGTTCCTCGAAACCCCGCGTGATGCGCACGCACCGGGCGTAATTGTCGAGGATACGATCCCAGTTTTCGTGCTCGATCCACCGGGAGAGCTGCTCGACCGACTGTTTTGCCCGGTAGGGATCGTCGCCCCGGGCCGCCAGCACCGCGTCCACCACGTCGTAGTCGAATCCCTCTTCGCGTAGGATGCCCCGCAACCGCTCGATGACGAACGCCAACGCCTCGGCCTGGATGTCTTCGGCAGCCGAGAGCGGCAGCAAACGGGCGGCGACGGCCAACCCCTCGCGAACCGAAAAGGAAACGTGGTGGGCCATGAGGTTCTGTATCAGCCCCAGCGCATCTCGCCGCAGGTGATAGGGATCCGAAGAGCCGGTGGGGGCCAAGCCAACGGCGAAAAGGCCGATCAGGCTATCGAGGCGGTTGGCCAAACCCACGAGCAGGCCCGGCTTGCTCTGCGGCGCGACGTCGCCGGCCGAACGTGGCAGGTAGTGCTCGAAGATGGCCTGGGCAACCGCCTCTTCCTCGCCGCTCTTCAGGGCGTACTCCCGCCCCATCACACCCTGCAGGCTGGTCATCTCGACCACCATCTGGGTCGCCAGGTCCGCCTTGCAGAGGTGAGCCGCGCGCAGGGCGATGCGGGCATCCTCGTCGGTCAGTGCCAGCATATCGGCCAACTGGGGCGCCAGTTTCTCCAGGCGGCGGGTCTTGTCTAGCATGGATCCCAGTTGCTCCTGGAACGTGAGGGTGTCCAGGCGGGGGACGTAGGCCTCCAGGGGCTGTTTGACGTCCTCCCGATAGAAGAAGTGAGCATCGGCGAAGCGGGCCCGGATAACCTCCTCGTTGCCGTGGCGCACCACGTCCAGGTGCTCGGCGTCCCCGTTGCGCACGGCGACGAAGTAGGGCAGGAGACGCTCGTCCTGGTAGACGGGGAAGTAGCGCTGGTGTTTCTTCATCACGGCGACCAGGACCGGGGCCGGCAACGAGAGGTACTTTTCCTCGAAGTGACCCAGGAAGGGATAGGGTTGCTCGACCAGGTTGGCGACCTCGTCCAGCAGATCCGGATCGTCTGGGATGCGCCCGCCGACGCTTTGGGCCAGGTCTTCGGCCTGTTCGGCGACAAATGCCCGTCGTTCTTCGGGGTCGAGCATCACCTGATGCTGGCGCATCAACGCCGGGTAATCCTCAGCCCGGTCGATCTCAATCGGGGGCGAGCCCTCGGGGCGAGGGCCGCGACTCGTGCGAGCGCTGGCGACGCCGGCGTATTCAAGCGGGATGACCGTTTCGCCCATCAGGGCGAGCAGCCAGCGGATTGGGCGCGAGAAGGCCACGCCACTCTCGTTCCAGCGCATACTCTTGCCGAAGTTCAGGCCGGCGATGACGTCGTGCAGGAGGGAGGGAAGAACCTCGATCGTGGGCAGACCCTCTTCCCGCTTGACGGCGAGCACGTACCGGCCGCCATCCATCTCCCGCTTCTCCAGCGCGTCGACGCTCACGCCCTGGCTGCGGGCGAAACCCTGGGCGGCCTTGGTCGGGTTACCTTCGTCGTCGTAAGCGATCCGGACCGGCGGCCCCTTGACCAGTTCTTCGATAGGATCCTGTTGGGCAGCCAGGCCTTCGATCAGCACCGCCAGACGGCGCGGCGTGCCCAACACGCGCAGTTCGTCGTAATCCAGCCGGGCCTGCGCCAGCCGCTCTGGGACCATCTCGCGCAGTTGGGCCAGCGCGTCGTCCAGGTCGCCGGCGGGCAGTTCCTCCGTTCCAATCTCTAGGATGGTAGATTGGTGTGCTAGTATATTGGTATATTGGTAGACCGGTATACCAGTTTCCCGACCTACCAGTCTACCGATTTCCCGATCTACCGATACACCAGCCCCCAGCCACGGGTATCCCATGCGCTCCCGCTGGGCCACGTAGGCTTCCGACACCTGCCGCGAGAGGTCGCGCATACGGTGGAAGTAGGTCGCACGCTCGGTCACGCCGATGGCGCCCCGGGTGTCGAGCAGGTTGAAATTGTGGGAACAGCGCAGGACGTAATCGTAGGCCGGGATGACCAGGTCGGCCGTCAGGCAGCGGCGGGCTTCCGCCTCGTAAAAGTCGAACATCTGGCTGAGGCGTTCGATGTCGGCCAGGTTGAAGGCGTATTCGCAGTGTTGGATCTCCGGTTGCAGGAGCACGTCGCCGTAGGTGTGCGCGCCGTCCCAGTCGATGTCCCACACCGCGCGCGTCGATTGGAGGAACATCACGATGCGCTCCAACCCGTAGGTCAACTCCACCGCCACCGGGTCCAGCACGAAACCGCCGGCCTGTTGGAAGTAGGTGAATTGGGTGATCTCCAGTCCATCCAGCCAAATCTCCCAACCCAGCCCCCATGCGCCCAGGGCGGGGCTTTCCCAGTTGTCCTCGACAAAACGAATGTCGTGTTCCTCCCGGTCGATGCCCAGCGCATACAGACTATCCAGGTATAGTTCCTGGGGATTGCCGGGGTCGGGCTTGAGGATGACCTGGAATTGGGTGTGCATCTGCATGCGGTTGGGGTTGTCGCCGAAGCGTCCGTCGTCGGGCCGGTAGGAAGGCTCGACGTAGCCCACGTTCCAGGGCTCGGGTCCCAGCACGCGCAACGCGGTGGCGGGGTTCATCGTCCCCGCACCGACCTTTTCGCTGTAGGGCTGCCAGATGAGGCAACCGTGATCCGCCCAAAAACTTTGCAGGCGAAGGATGACTTCTTGGAATGAAAGGGCTTTGTTCTTCATAAACTCCTCGTCTCTAACCGACATAGTGGACTCCTGATGGTGGCAATGGCATCGTCGCCTGTCTCAATTGTCGCAGGAACACGGCCGACTGGATACCTTGCTCCAGGTGGTAGGTGATATAGTGCTGCATCACCCGTTCTACTTCGGTGTGAAGCGCTGGCGCGATCGCCTGGGTGCGCAGTTGGGTATAGGGCCCTTGCTGGCATTTCTGCAGGAACCTGAGCCCATAGGGCGAGATGGCGACGACGGCGGGCCCACGTTTTTCCTGCTCATAACAGTCGGGGCACAGCGCGCCACCGTGCTCGGGGTCGAATCCGTAGGCCTGCTGGTTGGCCGTACCGTCTCCCTCTGCCAGGGGGCGGATGGATACGATCTCGTCGTGCTGCCCCACGCAGCGAAATATCTCTGGGCGAAAGCCAGCCAGGCCCAGCAGATGTTGTTCGTAGAAACGGGCCGCCAGGTCCAGGTCGTCGTCTTCACATAACCACGAGAGCGTGTGGTTGAGCAGATCGAACAGGGCGCGCTCGCCTTCCCCTTCGGTGAAGAAACGATCGAGCATCTCGATGACGTAACGTGCGTAAGCGCCCCGCAGCAGATCGCTGCGCAACACGGCATGGGGGGCAATCATCTCGGCCTGGCTGATGATGTCCCAATAGTTCGGCACGTGAGAGATCACGAAGTTGGCGCGGGTGAACAGCTCGATGTGGCCCGCCTTGCGACTGCGTAACTTACGCGCGCCTTTGGCCATCACGAGCAGCTTGCCCTGGGGCGTGCACAGGGTCAGGACGCGGTCGGCGTCCCCCTGTTCGCGCCGGTGCATCACGATGCCTTCGGTCCGGTATAATCGACTCATAGGATATTCCCCAAGGCATCATTATACCATCTAACCCAGACTAAGCCAGAGCCAACAGGACTATCGACTGCCGAATTCTCGCTCATTGTGCAGGGGATTTTTACTACTCGACATTCGTGTTAATTCGTGCAAACCTATCCTGAGCGTAGTCGAAGGATTCGTGGCTAATCTCTCACCGCGACCATGCGAAATCCCAAAGAACCA
>DSAR01000184.1 GCA_011046405.1 Chloroflexota bacterium
AGCGCCAGGTAAATCGGCGGCAGCCCGCACACGTTGTACCGGTTCTTCACCCGTTTGATCGCCTCGAAAAAGCCATCTACATCTCCGGCACACATGTGCGTCATCAACACGTCGTCAGCCGCCTTCAGTTGGGCCCTGCCAACCCCATCCACCGGACGCCCGCCAAAGGCAGGCCCCACGTGGGCCAGATCGGCTGCCGCCACGACGAGCACCCGCCGCCCCCGGGCCGCTTGCCGAAAAACGCGCACCAACGTGTCGATCGTCGGATCATCCCTGGGATCGCCCTCCCCCTCTTGCACGAATGGATAGAAAGAACCGCAGAGGATCGGTACGAATTCGCATGGCTCGCCATCCCGCATGTGGTGCAGCCAGACCGCGCCCAGCTCGATCGAATGCTCGTGCCGGTGATAGAGTTCCCCGTCAAGCGCCTTCTCTCCCAACGCCTCGACCAACGTCTCGACCACCGATTGCGAGGTCGGCAGGACACCAAAAGGGGTCTCGTAATCCTGGTAGGTCAGGGCCAAGAGGTGCTCGCCGCCGAAATGGTCGGTGCCCAACATGAGCACCAGATCGGCCTCGCGCACCGCCTCGCGGGCAGCGCTCCAGGTCCGGGCGTACACCGAGCCGCCGCGCTCGTAGTCGATGTGCGGGCTGACCAATCCTTGCACCCGTTCAACTGGGGGAATATCTCCTGCTTCGTCCAGATAACCCTGGAAAAGGCGACGCAGATCGTCAAGCTCGGCCGGGTACGTCCGCCCGGCCAACGATGCTGGGCGGAAAGGCGCCTGGCGATACTGGCGCACCGCCCGCTCTCGTGCCCGGACAAACCGCTCGTTTTCCAGCAAAAGCGCCTCGTCCAGCGCATCGAACAGGTGATCCAGGACGTCGGAGGTAACTCGAATCCCAAAGCGCACGCCCAGGGTAGCGCTGAGGGCGCGACTGTCGCGCGTGCCATCGCACAGGCCCAAAATGGGGGCCAATGGTCGCGGGATCGAGACGGTGATCTCGCCCAACTGGAGCGGGTCTCGCAGCAGTAGATATTGTTGACCCTGCTGCACGATCGGATGAATGTCAACTGGGCGTAATTTGGGGAACTGGTTTTCAGTCAAAAGAGCGCCCCTGTTCTCACACAGCCGACGTCAAAAATACGATGAAGAAAAGCGCCAACATAATAATCAGGATGAACAGACAGCCCAATTTGACGAAATTCATCGTCAATTTGAAGACAATCTTGATGACGAACAGGCCGATCAATAGAACAGCGGCAATGACGAGCAAGACCAACAATTGCCCACCGATTGGGTCTAACGTCTCCATCTTTACCTCCTCCTCCTCAGATTCCCACCCCAGCCAGCCGGGCGACCCAATTGCGATGCATCGAGATCGCGCCTTGCGGGCAGATCTCGGCGCAACAGAAGCAAGCGATACACCGGTCCAGATCGAAGCGCGGCGGGTGACCGGCAGTGATGATCTCCGGGGGGCAGACCTCGACGCATCGCCCGCACCCGGCGCAAGCGGCCTCATCCAGGGCAGGACGGATTCGAATAGCCTGGCGCAGGGGAGCGCTGATCCACGACGGCACACGCAAGAAGAAGTAGGCCCGGGGCAAATTCAACGATCCAAAATCCAACGCCCGGCGATCTCCCTGGATCTGGATCGCTTCGAGATCCGCCGTGCCTAAACCGCGCTCGCTGGCCTGCACCACGTGCAAGACGTCGCGGACCCGGTAGCCCATCGCCTGCACCAGCACCGCGTCCAGCGCCACCGGATCGGGCGAGGCGAGCAGACACCCGTAGTGATGGGGGGTCCCACGCGCGCCGGGGCCGTCGCCTTCCTGGCCCCATACCCCGTCCATGATCGTCAAAGCCGGACGGGTGAGATCCAGGAGATCCACCAATATCCGGCTGAAGTCCGGGACGCCGGGGGCGCGCAGGTGGAGTTGCCGCTTGCGGGTGCCGGGCACAGCGCCAAAAAGGTTCTTGATCGCACCGGTGTAGAGCGTCAGCATATGGGTCTTCAACTTGGGCACGTTGATCACCAGATCGACCTCGGAGAAGGGGGAGGCGACGAAATAGTCGTCACCGTTCAGGCGTTCCCACGTCACGCTCTCGAAGAGGGCCAGGCGGGCGCCGGTCTGCTCGGCGATATCGACCATGCCGCCCCGGCGCCAGACCGGGGGCGGATCCTGGATCGGGCCGCCGGGCGAGTCGCCGATGACGACGTCACCTCCGGCCTCTTGCACCAGGTCGACGACGGCGCGCACGAGCGACGGATGGGTCGTGATTGCCCGCTCCCAATCGGAGGCCGAGACCAGGTTGGGCTTGACGAGCACGCGCATCCCCGGACGGACGAAGCGCCGCATCCCGCCAAAGGGGGCGAGCAAGCCGTGTATCCTCTGCCGCACGCCGTCCAAATCATAGGCAGCGCACGCTTCGACAGTAACGAGCGACATCGGCCCTAGCGCTCCTCGATCTCGATCGTCTGGATCAGGTCGCCTTCGAACGTGGGGGCCATGTTGGGATCACGCGGGCGCAGCGATTCCAACACGTCCATCCCCGCGATCACGCGGCCAAAGATCGTATGCTTCCCGTCCAGCCAGGGCGTCGCGTCATACGTGATGAAAAATTGGCTTCTGTTGGTATCGGGGCCGGCGTTGGCCATCGACAGGATACCGGGGCCGTCGTGCTTCAAGTCAGGATGGAACTCGTCGGCGAATTGATAACCCGGCCCTCCGGTGCCGGTACCGCTCGGGTCCCCGCCCTGGGCCATGAAGCCCTTGAGCACCCGGTGGAACGTGGTACCGTCGTAAAATCCCTGCCGGGCCAGGAAGACGAAGTTATTGACCGTGTTCGGCGCCCTGTCGGCGAACAACTCGACGACGATGTCACCCTTCTCCGTCTTGAACGTCGCGACGTAGGTCTTATCTGGATCGATACCCATCGTCGGCGGCTGGCTGTACATCCCATCCCGGTCGGCGGGATTCGCCGGCATCGCGGACACCGCTGATTCCTCCTCGATCGGTCTCGAAGTAAGGGCCACCCACACCCCAATCACCACCAGGATGAAGACCACGGCGATGCCGCCGACCCACCCCCAGAAGCGGAGAGAACGCCCGGTCTTCTTGTTTTTATTTGAGGGCTTGGCAACGTACCGTCTTCTGCTGCCTCGGATTTTCTTGGACATTCGTGTCTTAAGTCTCCTTTTGTCATTCGTCATTCGCCATTCGCCATTCGTCATTCATCATTCGCCATTCGTCATTCGCCATTCGCCAAGTATACCATACCCGTCCCCGTTCACCAAAGCAGGCGTTGGCCCGCTTGCTCTCAATACTCCGGTGGGGGTTTCCTCAACTTTTTGATCCGGCTGCGGCGCTGCTTTTCTTGCAGCCGCCGCTCTTGTGAGGATCGCGTGGGCCTGGTCCGGCGACGCTTCTTGGGCCTGCAGGCCGCCTGCCGGACCAGTTCGGTCAATCGCTCGATCGCGTCGCGGCGGTTCCGGCTCTGGGAGCGATACTGGTTGGCCTCGATGATCAGGACCCCATCCTTGGTCATTCGATTGCCCGCCAGTTTGGTCAGGCGCCGGCGCACGTCGTCTGGCAACGCCGCCGAATTCGCCACGTCGAAACGAAGCTGCACCGCCGTGGCCGATTTGTTGACGTGTTGTCCTCCCGGTCCGGAAGCAGAGGTAAAGTCGAACTCGATCTCGCTCTCGGGGATCACGATGCGCCGGACCACGTTAGCTGTTCCCACCCTCGCGCGCCTCCCACCACTGCCGCCAGGCCTGAACCGTTTCGAATGCCTGTCCGGTGAGCGTCTCCAGTGTCTCGACGATGGCCTCGCTCAAGGCCTCGTCGTCTCCCGCACGCTCCACCAGCATCTCTACCAGCGGGCCCAGCGCCCGCCGATCACCCAGCTCGGCCAACTCCTTGACGGCGATCAGCTGCACGTCACCGTTCTCGTGGTCGAGCAGATCCATGATAGGCGCGACCGCTTCCTCACTGCCCGTCTGCCCCAACGCCCAGACGACGGTTGGCAAGACATCCACGTCACAATCGTCGAGAGCAGCGATGAGTGGATCGACGGCGGGCACGCCGACCTGCCCCAGCGCCCCGGCGGCGGCCCAACGGACTTCCAAATCATCGAGCGACAATAGATCGAGCAGGGGAGCGACGGCCGATTCACCCACCGCGACCAACGAATCGGCGGCTGACTGGGGCAACTCGTTGTAGCGGAGCGCTCGGAGCAATTCCGCTTGAGCCTCTTCCCCGCCAATCTGGCCCAACGCCTTGAGCGCTGCCTCACGCATCTCCTGGCTCCTGAAAAAGGTAATAAGCGTTTCCACCGCTCGCTCATCCCCCACCTCGCCCAAGGCTTCGATGGTCGCCCGACAGGCCGCAGCGTGTCGATCCAGGGCATCTAACAAAGCATCCACGTCACCATCCGCTTGTAAACGCTCGACGCTCGGCGGGCCGAAAAACTGTTGCAAAAGTGACATTCTAACGCCTTTCCACTAACGAAACAACTGATACTGCTTAACACTATAGCACAAAAACAAGGAGAGGCAAGGAATGGGTAGCGGGTCTCAAGGAAAACGTTTGACAATCAGACGACAAGCATGTATAGTTTGATGAAGCGGTCGTGAGATCCGATAAGGTAAGGTTATACAAGACGAGGCCAAGATGCCAGGCAAACAAATAAACCCTGATTTACCTCAGATCTTCATCGTCGAGGATGAGGCAGTCATCGCCATGCGACTCGAACGGTTACTGACCCACCAGGATTACGAGGTCGTTGGGGTAGCACCCAGAGGCGAGGACGCGATCCAAAAAGTGGGGGAAAAACGGCCCGACCTGATATTGATGGATATCCAGCTGGCGGGCGAATTGGACGGGGTCGAGACGGCAGCTCGGATTCGGGAACGCTTCGATATACCCATCGTCTACCTCTGGTCTCACCCAGAGCGGATGATCACAGAGGAGATCCAACGCACTCGTCCCGCGGGCTTTATCTCCAAGCCAGTGCGAGATCAAGAAGTGCTCGCCACGGTCGAGACGGCACTCTACAAACACCGGATGGAGACAAAACTGCGGGAAAGCGAGATGTTGTTGGCCCACTCCCAGCAGATCGCCCACGTCGGCAGTTGGATATTGGACGTGGCGACCGACCATTTGACCTGGTCTGATGAGACCTATCGCATCTTTGGGCTAGAACCACAGGCATTTGCTGTCACTTACGAGGCCTTTCTCGACGCTGTCCATCCAGAGGACCGGGCTGCGGTGGACGCCGCCTACAACAAATCACTGCGGGAGGGAGAAGACGGTTACGACATTGAACATCGGATTGTACACCGGCAAAGCGGCGAAATACGTCACGTTCACGAAAAATGCATCCACGAACGGAATGAGTCGGGAGAAATCTTCTGTTCCATCGGCACAGTCCAGGACATCACCGAGCGCAAACAGGTGGAGGAGAAACTTGCTGAAGAACGTAAGCGCTTGAACTTTATCATGGAGACCACCCGCACGCACTTCGACATCCTGGACACCGATCTCAACCTCCATCATGTCGATTCAGCCTGGCAGAAAATCTACGGTGATCCGGAGGGACGCAAGTGTTACGAATACTTCATGGGGCTTGACACGCCCTGTCCAGGATGTGGCGTGCCCCTGGCGCTGGAAACCAAAGAGATCGTCGTCTCCGAGGAGTTCCTGCCCAAGGAGAACCGGAGCATTGAGGTCCATACCATCCCGTTCCAGAACGCGGAAGGCGAATGGCTAGTGGCCGAGTTCAATATCGACATCACCGAACGCAAGCGCGCGGAACAGGCGCTGAAGCACAGGATGGCACAATTGACTGCCCTGGGGCAAGCTGCGCAGGCAGTGACCGCCTCTCTCGACCTGGACAAGGTGTTGACCCAGGTGATCTCGCTGGCCCACGAGGTGGCGGCATCCGATTACATCAGCGTGGCGCTGGTGGACAAAGGGGGACAGATGACCCAGGCGGTCGAGAACGTGCCAGATGTGCCCGCCCTGGTGTACCGTGTCCGGGACGAAGGGATTAGCAACTGGATCACACATTCCCGCCGCCCGGTCATCATCGACCAGATCGGCGAGGATGGCAGCATAATTCCCGCCCTGGGCGAAGGGGCGCCGCGTGTCGCCAATGCCTACATCGTGGAGGCCGGCGTCAAGTCTGCCGCTGGCTTGCCCCTGATGGTCAAGGACCATGTGCTGGGCGTGATCTTTTTTCACAGCTTGCAGCCCGGCGCTTACCATGACCAATTGCCTGTGCTCATGCCCTTCGCCAATCAGGTCGCCATCGCTATCGAGAACGCACGATTGTACCAGGCCGAGCACGAATCTCGCAAGCAGGCCGAGGCGCTGCGCCAGGCCACGCAAGCGGTGAGCGCCAGCCTGGGACAGCGCGAGACGCTGGGCCTGATCCTGAAACAATTGAAGCGTGTGTTGGTCTACGATACCGCTTCGGTCCTGATATTGCACGAAGGAGATGCACCCGACCTGGTGGTTGATATAGGCTACGAGGATGAACAAATGACCAGCGGGGAAGCGAGACAAGTGCTCTCAGATAGTCCCATCCTGAGCCAGATGGCGCGAGATCTACAATCAGTGGTCAGCGGAGACGTGCGGCAACTGGATGCTTGGACCTGGGTGTCCGGGGCGAAGCACGTCCGCTCGTGGTTGGGGGTTCCTTTGGTGGTGCGAGACCAGATGATCGGCGCGTTGATGGTCGATCAGTGCCAAACGAACGCCTTTGGCGAAAGCGAGAAGCAAATAGCAGAGACCTTCGCCCAACACGTCGCCCAAGCGATCGAGAACGCGCGCCTGATGACGAAGACGCGGGAACAGGCGCGACAGGTTCGGCAAATTATGGACACTGTACCGGAAGGCGTGCTGCTTTTGGACGCGGGGGGACGGGTCCTGCAGGCCAACCCCGTGGCCGAGGGCGACCTATTGGTATTGGCCGGCGCCGCGGTGGGCGACACGCTCACCCACCTGGGCAGCCGCCCGCTGGCCGAGTTGCTCACCTCGCCGCCCGTCAAAGGATTGTGGCACGAGATCAAGGTGCATGATGGTCGCACTTTCGAGGTGATCGCCCGGCCGGTGGAAAACGGCCCAGAACCGGAGCAGTGGGTGCTGGTGATCAAAGACGCGACCAGGGAGCGGGAGATTCAGGCCCAGATCCAGCAGCAGGCCCAACTGGCAGCCGTGGGCCAACTGGCAGCCGGTATCGCCCACGACTTCAACAACATCATGACCGTCATCGTCCTCTACACCCAAATGGGATTGAACATGCCCGACATACCCCCAAAGCTCCGCGAGCGCCTGGAGATCGTTTCTCAACAAGCCAGACGGGCCATCGACCTGATCCAGCAGATCCTGGATTTCGGCCGGCGGGCGGTATTGGAACGCCGGCCGATGGACCTATCGCCATTCTTGAAAGAGGTGGTCAAGTTGCTGGAGCGCACCGTGCCGGAGAATATCCAAGTGAAACTGAGTTATGGCCAGGATGAATACATCGTCAACGCCGATCCCACAAGGATGCAACAGGCTATCATGAACCTGGCGACTAACGCGCGGGACGCCATGCTCCCCCAGGGAGGCGGCGAACTGCGGATCACCCTATCCCGGACGACGGCGACGGACGAAATCCGGTGCGTGACTTGTGGGCAGTTGCTTGATGGAGAATGGGTGCGTATCGCGGTGACCGACAGCGGGAGCGGGATTCCGCCGGAGGCGCTGCCCCATATGTTCGAGCCTTTCTTTACCACCAAAGAAGTGGGCCAGGGAACGGGGTTGGGACTGTCCCAGGTGTATGGGATCGTGAAACAGCACGAAGGCCACATCAATTTTACCACACAGGTAGGGCAAGGGACAACGTTCAATATCTATCTACCGGCCTTGCAGACCCAGCCACCTGCAACGCTAACCATCGAAAAACGGGCCTCGATCCAGGGACAGGGAGAAATGGTGCTGGTGGTAGAGGACAATACTGCCCTGCGAAAAGCGCTGACTGCCACCCTGGAACTGCTGAATTATCGGGTCCTGCAAGCGGCCAATGGCCACGAGGCGCTGGCGGTGTTGGAGCAGCATGCGGACGAGATTGCGTTGGTGCTCAGTGACCTGGTGATGCCGGAGATGGGGGGGCAAGCATTGTTCCACGCCATGCAGCAGCGTAGCCTGGGCCTGCCGGTGGTGATGTTGAGCGGTCACCCGATGGAAAATGAACTGGAGACGCTGCAAGCCCAGGGTCTGGCGGGATGGATGCTCAAGCCACCCAGCGAGGAACAGTTGTCCCAATTATTGGCACGGGTGCTGAATGGGGAATCTGAGTAAAGGGGTCTTTTATGAGAAAACTTGATCAGAGGTACAGAATCGCTGGATGGATGCTTCTGTTCATCCTCATTTTGATTTCAATACTTATGCTAACTTGACAATGGCACATTTGTCCCCGGCGAATAAATTCGCGGGCCACAACTGCAAAGTCGGCCTACGCCGACTATAAACTAACCTGCGAAGGCAGGTTTTGCAGTGCGTGATTTTTACGC
>DSAR01000340.1 GCA_011046405.1 Chloroflexota bacterium
AAAGTCGGCCTACGCCGACTATAAACTAACCTGCGAAGGCAGGTTTTGCAGTGCGTGATTTTTACGCGCTGTAGCCACGCGGTTTTAACCGCTGTGCGCTGTAATGTGCCATTGTCAAACTAATCAGAAGCGCCGAAGGGCATCTTGTCCCGGAGATGGTGCTGGTGGAGGCTGGTAGATTCCAGATGGGGAGATGAAGTTGGCGACCTCTGGCTCTGCCAGGTTAGGAGATGAGCAATGAATGGTTACATGGGTAAAATTTTGCGCGTCGATCTAGACGCAAGGGACGTGAAAGACGAGCCACTCGATGCGGCGCACGCCCGGGCCTTTGTAGGCGGGAGCGGGTTGGCTGCGCGCTACGCCTACGATCTGGTGGACGCCGAGACCGACCCGCTGGGACCGGAAAACCCGCTGATGTTCATGACCGGCCCCCTGGTGGGGACAGCGATGCCCTCGGCGGGGCGATGCAGCGTGTGCGCCCTCTCCCCGCTGACGGGCATTTGGGGCGAGGCGAACACAGGAGGCTTCTTCGGACCAGAACTGCGCTTCGCCGGTTACGATGGCCTGATCATCACCGGCGCGGCCCCGGCGCACGAGCCAGTCTGGCTGGCCGTCGTGGACGGGCAAGCGACGCTCCACCCGGCGACCGAGATCTGGGGCGCCGATTGCTACGCCACCCAGGTCCAGGTGCGCGAGGCATTGGGAGATCCGAAGGCCCGGGTGGCCTGCATCGGCGAGGCTGGTGAAAACCGGGCGCTGATGGCCGCCGTGATGAACGATCACGGCCGGGCAGCCGGGCGGACGGGGATGGGCGCCGTGATGGGTGCCAAGAACCTGAAAGCGGTGGCCGTGCGAGGCCGGGCAAAGGTGCCCCTGGCCGATCCAGAGGGGTTCCGGGCCCTGGTCCAGGAGATCCTGGCCGACGGCGGCGAGGACATGGCGGCGATGGCGCTCCAACTGGCCGGCACCGCCGGATACGTGGACATGGGGCTGATGTATGGCGACGTGCCCATTCGTTATTTCCAGCAGGGGGAATGGGAGGCCGCTGGCAACCTGTCGGGGGTTTTGATGGCCGAGCAGTTCCAGAACCGCAACACCGCCTGCTACCGGTGCCCCATCGCCTGCGGGCGCGAGACCCGCGCCCCCGGCTACGGCGTCGAGCGGGTGGACGGCCCCGAGTACGAGACGCTGGCTGCCCTGGGCTCGCTGGTGATGCTCGACGACCTGGAGGCCGTCATCTACGCCGGGCACCTGTGCAACGTCCACGGCCTGGATACCATCAGCGCCGGATGCACCATCGCCCTGGCCTGCGAGATGTTCGACCGGGAAGTACTTACGAGCGCCGATACCGGCGGCCTGGAGATCCGTTACGGCGACGCGCCGGTGCTCCATCGCCTGATCGAGATGATGGCCCGGCGCGAGGGTTTCGGCGACGTCCTGGCCGACGGCAGCGCCGCCCTGGCCGAGCGCTTCGGCGTCCCGGAACTGGCGGTGACCGTCAACCGGCTGGAGGTGCCCATGCACGACCCCCGAGCCTTCGCCGGCATGGCGCCGGTCTACGCCCTTTCACCCCGGGGCGCTTGTCACATGCAGGGAGATATGTACGGCGTGGACACGGGGCAGGGGCCGCCCTTCGAACTGGGGGTGGCGCCAGGAGATCGTTTCGATTCGAGCGAGGAGAAGGGTCGCGTCGCCGCCCGCCAGCAGGCGTGGCGCAACCTGTACAACGCGATGACGCTGTGCCAGTTCCAGAACCCCGGCGTCGAGCGGGTGCTGGGCGCACTGAACAGCGCCACCGGCTGGGGCCTGGCGGTCGACGACCTGATGACGCTGGGCCGGCACATCGTGACCCTGAAGCGGATGTTGAACCTGCGGCGGGGCCTCACCCCGGCCGACGACCGCTTGCCCGATTTGCTGTTACAGCCCCTGGAGGGCGGGACCGAGGGCGCCGTGCCCGACGTCAAGGCCCTGGTGGCGGGCGCCTACGCCGAGTACGGTTGGGATCCCGCAACCGGTCGCCCGACACCAGAGACGCTGGAGGCGTTTCAGCGGACACAAGATCACTGTCCGCCCCGGCCCCGTTTTCCTTGAGTTCATCTGCGGGCGTTCTGAGCCATTTTAGCGGTTTACGCTTGCGATTTGCTTCGAAAATCAGATCTGATTAATCGGCCCCTTCCATCCCCCTAGTCCCAGCGACCAGGGCATCCAACACGAGCCGGGCGACCGGTTGCGAGGGGGCCAGAGTGATCGTCGATTCGATCACCCCCCAGGCCAGGCAGGCCGCGTCCCGCGCGCCTTGCCAGCATATTTGCGCGCCATCGTGTTCGCCAGATGAGTGAGCAAAACGCGCCTCGGCGTAAGACACATAGGCGTCCACGAACTCCTCGACATCGGCCGGTGTATCCCAGACGATGCGCCAGCCCAACACCAGAGTTTCGTCTTCCTCGTGATAATGGACTGTGTACCGATCGCCGCCCCACCCCTCGGCCGCTGTCTCGGCGTCCTCCTCCGGGATGTACTGGGCCAGGTAACGGCCGATCAAAAACTCCCCCATAATGTCCCCGTCGACGTGGCGCCAGCCGGTCCCGAGAGTATCGGTCAGGGGCGGGAGGGAGACGATTTGCGGCTCGTCTCCGGCGCGGTACCGGTCGGGGTGCAGGATATGCTCCGTCGAACGGGGCGGGTCGGCGTAGGCTGCATCCACCGCCGCCCATCCCCCCTGCTCGTACAACGATTGGACGAACGTCAAACCGAATTGGTAGGGGAAGAGCAAGGCATCGCGCACGATCTCGGGCGCCTGATCCAGGACCGTCGTATTGATCGCCATCGCTTCACGCATCAACATCACGATTTCCTCGGGCGAATAATGTGTATTCATAAATTGCCGCTCGAGCAATTGGGCATCCCCCTCGACCAATGCCTGGACCGCCGCCAGGTACTCGCTGTCGTAAACCTCTTCGGCGTCGTCCCGCAACCACAGCGCCTCCAGGTCGAAATGCTGATCCTGCAAGGCGTGGGTATACTCGTGGGCGTAGGTCAGTCGCTCCAACTGCCCCATCAGACCGAGATCGGCGATGACGTAGATCTGTTTGGTCTCGGTATCGTAGAATCCGGCGATCTGCTCGGTATACAGACGCAGCCACAGATCATACAGGTCGAGTTCGGGATCGACGAAATCGAAAGCGGCCAACGTCAGCGTGTAATCGCGGGCGTCCTGGAAAGAGAAGTTCTCCTCGAAATCCTGCCGAATGCGCTCGCGTAACTGGTCCGGCGTCATCAACGCCCGCTCGACCGGCTGCAGCGGCTCCAGCCCCCGTAGCACCGCCACCTGCCGCTCGATGGTGTCCATCAACTGCCGGTCGGCCGGCGCCAGGGGGATCTCGATGTCGTTGTCCAGCAGTACCTGGTGGAGGCGGCGCACCTCGGGTTCCAGGACACCGATCCGCTCTCGTGCCCGGGTCAGTTCCCAACGATTCCACAGCGACCATCCCAGCAACCCGGCGTTACCGGCCAACGACGAGCACGTGCAAAATAAGAGAGACAGGATCACGACAAGCAAAACAATTTGTTTCCATCGTCCCCGGCGGCTTTCCTTTGACATACGGTTACCTCTTGTAATTGCTCAGCCCCCCGCCCTTTTACAGTTGATGGACGGGGAGCTGAGCAACAGTTATGACCTCTTATTGGATGACGTCCAGTTCCCGCGCCACTTTTTCGAAGATCTCCAACCCTTTATCCAGATCCTCCTGGGTGTGGGCGGCGGTGTTCATCACGCGGATACGCGCCTTCCCCTTCGGCACGGTGGGGAAACCCAGGGCCATGGCAAACACCCCGTACTCGAACAGCTTGGCGCTGAAGGCCTTGGCCAGTTTCACGTCGCCCAGCATGACCGGCACGATGGGGGTCTCGGTGTGTCCGGTGTCGATCCCCAGTTCTTGAATGCCGGCCTTGAAATACTCGGCGTTGGCCCACAGCTTTTCCACCAACTCGGGATGACGCTCCACGTAATCGACGGCGGCCATGCAGGCAGCGGTGTCGGCCGGGGTGAGCGCGCTGGAGAAGAGATTGGGGCGCGCTTTCTGCCGGATGTACTCGACCGCGACATCCTTGCCGGCAATCACGCCGCCCATCACGCCAAAGGCCTTGGACAGGGTGCCAATCTCCACGTCGAACTTGCCCTCCAGCCCGAAGTGGGCCACGATGCCGCGCCCGTTGCCCAACACGCCCTCGCCGTGGGCGTCGTCCACCATGGTCATCACGTCGTACCGGGCCGCGACCTCGTACAGCTCGTCCAGCGGCGCGACGTCGCCGTCCATCGAGAAGACGCCGTCGGTGATCACCAGACCACGCCGGTAGTTGGACAGATGCTCCTTGATCTGGGCCTCGAGATCAGCAGCGTCGCAGTGCTCGTAGACGATGATCTTGGCCCCGCTCAACCGCGCCCCGTCGATGATGCTGGCGTGGTTGAGCCGGTCGGAGAAGATCACGTCCTGCTCGCCCGTCTCCCGGTTGCGGCCGACCAGGGGCGCAATCGCGGCCTGGTTGGCGCAGAAGCCGCTTTGCACCAGCAGCGCCGCGTCGACCTGTTTGAACGCGGCCAACCGCTCCTCGCATTCGATGTGCAGGCGCTGGGTCCCGGCGATGGTGCGCACCGCTCCCGGCCCCACGCCCCACTCGTCGACCGCTGCTTTGGCCGCGGCCTTGATCTTGGGGTGATTGGCCAATCCCAGGTAGTTGTTGGTGCAAAAGTTGAGCACTTTCTCGCCATCCACCACCATCCAGGCGTCGGCGGGTGAATCCATCGTGCGGATGTTGATGTATCGCTTTTCGGCCTTGGCGGCCTCGAGTTCCTCGCGCATAAAGTCTAATTTGTCGGTCATTTGTTGCTCCTTTACATCCTAAGTCCTACGTCCTACGTCTCACGTCCATTTTCTTCCTTCGAGGTAGCGGATGAAGCCGCCGATGAGGCTTTTTACTTTCTTTGCCTGTTCGTAGATTTTGCGAAATTCTTCTGGGGTGATGTATGCCTGATCCAGGGCAATGTAGAGTTGGGACTGGAGTTCTGTGGCGGAACGGCGGGCGTAGCCCAGGAAGCGAATGAACTCCCGGTCGGTTCGCGCGTCAAAGCCCTCGGCGATGTTCGACATCACGGAAATGGCGGATCCCTGAATCTGTCCCCGTAGCCGGAAATCCCTGCCAAAATCCTCGCGTTTGGAAACCGTGTAAGTCGCCCGCGTCAAATCTCGCGCTGCCTGCCACGCCTGGATGTCCTCGAAACGCTTGATGCTCGCCACGACGCCTCCTTTCTGTCTCTTACGTCCTATGTCCTACGTCCTACGTCCTACGTCTCGCATCGGACTTCGGACGTTGGACTTCGGACTTCGGCGGACTTCCTACAACCGGCCCTCGGCGTGGCGCTGGCCCAGTTTCTCCAGCATGTCCGCCACCATCGCCGGCAGGTCGTAATCCGGTTCCCAGCCCCACTCCTCGCGGGCGGCGCTGTCGTCGATGGTGCGCGGCCACGAGTCGGCGATCTCCTGGCGAAAGTCGGGCTCGTACTCGCAGACGAAATCGGGGATGTGCTTCTGAATCTCGGCGACCAATTCGACCGGGCTAAAGCTGAAAGCAGCCAAGTTGAAATCGGAATGGTGCTTTAGTTGCGCCAGGTCGGCATCCATCAGATCTATGGTAGCCTTGATACAGTCCGGCATGTACATCATCGGCAAGACCGTGTCCTCTCGCAGGAAACAGGTGTAGCGTCCGTGTTTGGTCGCCTCGTAGAAGATCTCGACAGCGTAATCGGTGGTGCCGCCGCCGGGCAAGGTCTCGCTGCTGATGATACCGGGATACCGCACGCCGCGCACGTCCAGCCCAAAGCGATGGAAATAATAGTCGCACAAGAGCTCTCCAGCCACCTTGGTGACACCATACATCGTCTTGGGTCGCAGAATCGTCTCCTGGGGTGTATTGTCGCGGGGGGTTTCTGGCCCGAAGGCGGCGATGGAACTGGGACAGAAAAGGCGCACCATCTGTCGTTCGCGGGCCACTTCTAACACGTTGTACAGGCCGTTGATGTTGACGTCCCAGGCTAACTGGGGTTTTTGCTCACCGGTGGCGGAGAGAATCGCCGCCATATGATAGATGGTGTCGACGCCGTACCGATCTACCACTGACTCAATCGTCTCCCGGCGAGAGACGTCAATGAACGCAAAGGGCCCCGAGTCTCGCAGCTCGGGATCGGGTTCGGTCCGATGACCGGTCGCCACGACGTTGTCACCACCGTACTGGGCGCGGAGCGCCAAGGTCAACTCGGAACCGATCTGACCGCAGGCGCCGGTGACGAGGATGATTTTCGTACCTATCTTTGACACAAAATAACCTCCTGTTTTTGAGCGTGCAAGTAGCAAGTTTCAAGTGGCAAGTGCGCAAGTGTGCAAGTGTGCAAGTGTGCAAGTGTGCAAGTGTGCAAGTGGACACAAGCGCACAAGCGAGTATAACATATCTATGCACTTTTTTCAATCGTCACGCCATGTTATAATACATCAGTAGGCTATTCTCAGTTCTCAGTTCTCAACTCTCAATTCTCAACTCTCATTTCTCAATTCTCAATACACCGGGGAGGTCATGATGGCTTTACAGGTATACAACACGTCGACTCGCCAATTGGAACCGTTCGAGACGTTGGAGGAAAACGTCGTCACGATGTACGTCTGCGGCCCCACCGTCTACGATAAGGCCCACATCGGCCACGCCATGTCCGCCATCACCTTCGACGTCATCCGGCGCTACCTGGAACACCGGGGCTATCGCGTCATCCACGCAATGAACTTCACCGACGTCGACGACAAGATCATCCAGCGGGCCAACGCCGCCGACGTCGACCCCCTGGATCTGGCGCAACAGTACATCGTCGAGTGGTTCGAACACGTGCAGGGCCTGAACCTGCTGCCCGCCCACCACGCGCCCCGGGTCAGCCACGTGATGGACCAGGTCATCGACATGGTGCAGGCCCTCATCGACAAGGGTTACGCTTACGTCGTTGAGGGGGACGTCTACTTCCGGGTGCGCGAGTTTGAGGATTACGGCGCTTTCTCCGGTCACAGCCTGGACGAGGCGATGTCCGGCAGTCGCGTGGCGGTGGACGCGCGCAAGGAATCCCCACTCGATTTCGCCCTGTGGAAAGCGGCCAAACCCGGCGAGCCATACTGGGAAGCGCCCTGGGGCCAGGGCCGCCCCGGTTGGCACATCGAGTGCTCCGCTATGTCGCTCCATTACCTGGGCGAGCAGATCGACATCCACGGCGGCGGGACCGACCTGATCTTCCCCCACCACCAGAACGAGATCGCCCAGTCGGAGGCCTACACTGGCAAGAAGCCCTTCGCCCGCTACTGGCTGCACAACGGCATGCTCCAATTGCGCGGCGAGAAGATGTCCAAGTCGCTGGGCAACCTGGTCAGCATCGACCAGTTCCTGGCGGAGCACGAGGGGGACGTCCTGCGGCTAATCGTCATCTCTTCCCATTACAACAAACCGCTGGGATACGACGACGAGGTAGTCGCTAACGCCGAACAGGGGTTGGAACGGTTGCGCGGCGCGCTGCGCCCACCCCTCAGCGGACCAACAGACGCCCCGGCAGATGACACAGCGGTCGAAGCAATCGCCGCGCTCGCCGATCAGGTCGAGACGGCCCGCGAACGTTTCCACGCAGCGATGGAGGACAACTTCAACACCGCCGAGGCGCTGGGCCACGTCTTCAACCTGGTGCGGGCGATCAACGCCGCCCGCGCCGCCGGCGTGCGCGGCGAGCCGTTCGCCCAGGCCCAGGCCGCCTTCCGCGAACTGACCCACGTGCTAGGGTTGGAGCTCCGGGCCGTCGCGGGTCATCAAGAAGAAGCGGAGGCCGCGCCCTTCATCCAGGCCCTCATCAAGGCCCTCATCGAGGTGCGTGAAGACCTACGCCGGGAGAAACAATGGGCCCAGGCGGACAAGATCCGCGACCGCCTGGCCGAACTGGGCGTGGCGCTGGAGGACAGGCCAGAGGGCGCCGAATGGCGCTGGGAGCGAAGCGAATAAGCGAATCAGCGAATCAGCGAATCAGCGAATCAGCGAATCAGCGAGTCAGCGAGTCAGCGAATCAGCGAATCAGCGAATCAGCGAGTCAGCGAATCAGCGAGTCAGCGAATCAGCGATACGCGAGAGACGAAAAGGAACGAAGATCAAAACAGGTTGGCGAGCATACATTCACTCCAATCCCGAGATCCTGACAGGCAAGCCGGTCGTCAAAGGGACGCGGCTGGCGGTTGATTTTATTCTGGGCCTATTTGCCAATGGCTGGACAGAGCAGGAGGTATTGGAAAGCTATCCAACCCTTACGCCTCAGGCGTTGCAAGCAGTCTTTGCATTTGCGGCTGAGTGTATGCGGAAGACGTCGTCTACTTTTATTCATTTTCAGCACGCTCAAACAGGTATGTTTTGGACAACGGCACGGCGGTTGAAACCGCGTGCTACGACCTGCAAAGTCGGCCTACGCCGACTCTAGTCCACGCAGGTGGACTTGGCATCGT
>DSAR01000514.1 GCA_011046405.1 Chloroflexota bacterium
CTGTTTCCCAATTGCGCGCAACCAGATAGCTAACGAAGGGGCTGAGGAATCTGCGGCGCACGAGATTCCTTCCTGGAGGTCGCTGAGAACGTGGAATTTTTCTCAGCGACCTCTGCGTGCTCGGCGGTGAGATCTTGCCGTATTTGTCGAAGACGCGGAAAACAGCAACTAGATGTCGTTATCGCAGTACCAACGGCAGGTAGATGTCATGGCGCGGCCAGAAGGCCAGGTTAGAGACCGCCGACCAGCCACCCGCGTTGTGCGTTCTGACAGCGAAGTAGCGCGTTCCACCATTGTAGGAGATCGTATGCGTCGCCGTGTTCAGCGCGCCGCCGGTGGCGAAATCCGGCGCAGCGTCACGCCTTCGGCGGTCAATACCACCATTCCCGTGTTATGGAGCAGGAGAATCAAAGCGCTGGCGATCAATGGGGAAAAGAGCAGAGGAATCCCCACCCTGGCCCTCATCGTCATGCCGGTTAGCGGCCCATTGAGCGCAACTACAAAGACGAAGAGGCTGATTGCCGACAGGGTAAATACGACAAAGAGCTATCTTCTCAATAACTTGGGGTGAATCTGTTCGTAGTGCGCGCGCTATATAGTGGCTTCAGTGCGTTTTTAGGGGCGCTGAAGCGTCTACTACGAACAAGCCCCCGGTTTATTGAGACGATAGACAAAGAGCGTCTGGCAGCGCAGCAATGGCGGGGTGGCGAAGGCCTCGCCGGTTTGCTGAACCGCTTGCTGCTATACATACTCGCGACGCGTCCACCACCGATTTGCACCCCAGCTCGACAGAACAGGCAGCACAAACGTGAAGACGATGACAGAGATGGAGCCCCAATCGATGCGCGAGGCGTTGGGGGCATACCACAGGTTGAGTTCCCCGGCCTCCGCGCGCCGGGTGATAGGCGGGGACAATTCTCCTAGAGGCCTGCGTCAAGGCTTCGTCTACGGCCCTACGGCCCGCCGCCGCTGAGTACGTGGATCAACATCAGCACCATCATCGTCGCCGCCAGGCCAAAGATCGCCGCCAATATGCGGGCAGCCTCAGGCTGCGCCATCCCACGCGTGATCCTAGGAGAAAGCCCGGCGGAGAGCAAGTAACCGCCGAGCGCCAGTGCCAGCAACGAGCCGCCCACGGTCAGGCGGAGTGGATCGCTCAACAGCAAGGCCGTCAATCCAATCCAGAAAATCGTGTTGACAATGATGAAGGCGGTTTCGTTATCGAGTAAACGGCGGAAAAAGCCGGCCATGGCCTCTACCAGCGGCGTCCCGGCGCGCATGCGCGTTGCCCGCGGCCCTGGCCTGGAAGCTACCGGCTTGGGCTTATCCAGTGCATCCAGCAAGGCCGGCGTCGGCTTCTCCCCGGCCAGGGTGCGGCGAATGACCGCCGCGCACAGGGGGCGATCGTACCACAGGCGCTCGTAAATCTCGAACGTGCCTGCGAGTTGACACAGCGCCGCGATCTTGCCGGAGGTGTAATATTCGTCGTTCATCGCATTGGTCGGTGCAGCGAGGAAATCCCGCATGACGTCTTCGCCACCGGTGGTGAAATGATCCATGAACAACTGCATCAGCCCGGCCTTGTCGTCCCAGGAGAGAAGCGCCCGGTAAGCCGCGAGCAACTCCGGCGGTAGTTCCGGACGTACCCAATCCCGCGCGGCTTCGATCTCCACGGCGTCCCCGCGCTTGACGCGGCATGCTGGGTAATGGCGATCATCATCATCATCATCATCATCATCATCATCATCGCAGATTGTGCGCTCGCTTATCTTCCACGAATCCCAACCGTGGCATCCTTTCGATCGCTGCCCGGACGAGATGTGGGGGCTTTGACTCAACCCATGCTTATGCCTCACTCTCCATCAAGGCCCTCCATCGAGGCCCTCTATCGAGGCCACCGCCATCGCCACGACCTCGTCGGCCCGCAGGGCCATGCAGTTGACGCCTGGACGGGATTCTCCTTGGGCGGCACGGCACCTCACTGACGCTGAAGCGGATGATCTTGCCCATGCGCTGCAAACGAACAGCAGGCTGAGAAGTTACCTTCATTCAATCTGTGTAAATCTGTGAAATCCGTGTATAATTGCATCAGGTTTCGTTGAGGAATGAGGGGTAAATAACATTTCCATTTCGCGGAGAGCATTGAAATGCCCCGCTGACACGGAAAACCTGTTGAAACAGGTTAGACCACTGCTTTTAGCGCGTTTCAACGCACTTTCCGTATTACCCGATGATTTCAATCATCGGGCAAGTGGTCAAGTTATTTAATCCCGATCCTAACCTGGACGAGCCAGAACCAAAAAGGAGCCATTGGCCGCCAAACTCTTGCTCGCCGTGCAAGGATCCTATTGGTTAGGGCCTAAGAACCAGCGTCGAAACGCTAGATAGTTGCCGAAGGCAACCTCAACCATCGGGGGGCTTTCGGTTTTTATTTATCCGGTGAATGAGGGCAGGCGTGCAAGTTTTCTGCAAGGTGCACGTGTTATACTGGTTGCAGTTTTTGACACCACACGCAGCGATTGCAGATTCCCCAGCATCCATCAAGGGCTAACCAACAAGATTCTGGCCCGGTGAGCAAGAGCGTGCAACCTTGGGTTGGCCTTCACTTATGCCGTGGGCATCCTTTATTGATTCTGGCTCTGCCAGGTTAGGAGGGACGACGATGAAAGTCAAATTCTGGGGCACGCGAGGCTCTATTCCCACCCCCATTTCGCCGTTGGCGATCGAAGATAAGGTCCGCCGGGCCCTGCGCGGCGCCGTGGGGCTCGATCTCTCCGATGAGGCGGCCGTCGAGCGCTATATTCAACGCCTGCCGGTGACAGTGCGCCAGACCGTGGGCGGCAACACCGCCTGCGTGGCGGTGCGCGCCGGTTCCCAGTTGCTTATTTTGGATGCCGGCACCGGCATACGGGTATTGGCCTACGACTTGATGAAGATAGAATTCGGTCAGGGCCAGGGCACGGCCGACATCCTCATCAGCCATACCCACTGGGATCACATCCAGGGCTGGCCCTTCTTCGTTCCCGCCTTCGTCCCCGGCAATCGCCTGACCTTTTCCAGCCCCCATTCAAATCTGGAAGCGATCCTCGCCGGGCAGCAGGACGAGACCTACTTCCCGGTGCCCCTGGATGATATGAGGGCCGATTTGCGCTTCAATCGCATCCCGGCCGAGACGTGGACCCGGCTGGGCGAGGTGTGCGTGTATCCCCTGCAGATGCCCCATCCCGGCGAGAACTACGGCTATCGCATCGAGTACGACGATCAGGTCCTGGTCTACGCCTCCGACTCGGAGTATCAGCACATGAGCCCGGCCAGCACCCAGGCTTACGTCGATTTCTTCCGGGACGCCGACCTGCTCATTTTCGATGCCCAGTACACGCTCAACGACGCGCTGGATAAGGCGGACTGGGGGCACAGTTCCCCCTTGATGGGGGCCGAATTCGCCCACCGGGCGGGGGTAAAGCGGCTGGCGCTCTTCCATCACGACCCCCTGGCCGACGACGACGCCATTTACGGCGCTCTCCGGCAGGCGGAGACGTATATTTCCAAGCGCGGCTGTTCTTGCCAGGTGTTGGTCGCCCGCGAGGGGCTGGAGGTCGCGTGGTGATGGTTGAATCGAATCAATCTCAACGTGAGAACGGCGTCGGGAGTCCGGGAGCCGGCGGCGAAGCGGCCCGCGAAGCGGCCCGCAGCAGCGCCTTGCCCCAGGATCAGTTGCGCGCGTTGTACCAGATCATCGAACGGATGAACTCGGTCTACGAACTGCCGGACTTGCTGGCCTTCATCCTCGACCGGGTGCTGGAATACACCGGCGGCCTGCGTGGCTATCTCCTGCTCGATCGCGAAACGGCCGACGGGGAGAATAACCCGCGTCTGGCGGTCGAGGCGGTCCGGGGACAGGAGGTCGATCAAATTCGGGCCGAAAGCGACGCTCTGCGTTTCGTCAGTGGGACCGTGGCGTGCGACGTGCTGCAAAAGGGAGAGCCGCGCGTCATCGAAGACATCCAGCACGACGAGCGGTATCGTGAGGCAGCCGGGGCGCTGACCTCGGAGTTCAAGTGGCGATCCATTTTGGCCATCCCGCTCAAGGCGGCCGACCGGCTGATTGGCCTGATGTACATCGAGCATCCGGGGCGCAATGCCTTCCCCAATCCCGACCTGGAGTTCCTCAGCGCGTTCGCCGGACAGGCGGCCGTGGCCATCGACCGGGCGCGGCAGAGCCAGCGCCGGATCGAGGAACTGGAGCGATTGAGCCAGATCAGCCGCTCGGTGGTGCGGGTGCTGGACCTGGATCAGGTGCTCATCCGTATCCTGCACGAGGCTGCCCGTTTGCTCAACGTCGAGACCGGTTCCGTGCTGCTTGTCGACGAGGAAACGGGTGAGCTGGCCTTCCGGGTGTCGGTGCAGGATGGGCGGTCAGTGGAGATCCGGCAGCGCCTGGCGGTGGGCCAGGGGGTCGCCGGTTGGGTGGCGCAACATGGCGAGCCGCTCCTGGCGCCCGATGCGCGCCGGGAGCCCCGCTGGTACGGCGAGGTGGAGCAGGGATTTGAGACCCGCTCAATCCTCTGCGTGCCGCTCAAGACGAATGGGCGCGTCATCGGCGTGTTGCAGGCGCTCAACAAGAAGGGGCCGGTCGGTTTCACGGACCGGGATCTCTCCCTGTTCAGCGCTTTCGCCGCGTCGGCCACCGTGGCCATCGAGAACGCCCGTCTCTTCACCGAGGCCCGCCAGGCGCGGGAATTGCGGGCGCTGAACGAGGTCGCCGCCGTCCTCAGCGGGACCCTGGAGTTGGACATCGTCCTGGAGACGGGATTGGCCAAGGCGCTGGAGGTGATCCAGGCGGAGGCCGGCGCCGTCAGCCTGGTGGACGAGGCCTCGGGCGAACTGGTGATGGCGGCCACCCACGGCTGGCGGCGAGATAGCGTACCCGTCGGCACGCGCATCCCGGTGGATCAGGGGCTTTCGAGCATCGTCGCCGCCACCGGCGAGGCGCTCGTCACCAGCGACGTGAAGCACGATCCCCGCGTGGCCATCGAGGCCTTCCGGGACGAGGGGGTCCAGGCGATGGTGTTGGTCCCGATGCGGGCCGGGGGCGAGGTGCTCGGCGTCCTCAGCGGGATGAGTTACGAGCCATATACGTTCACCGCCGGCGAGATCGACGTGCTCTCGACCATCGGCGGCATGTTCGGCGCGGCGGTGGGGAACGCCCGGTTGTATGACGAGGTGCGCGCCAATTTGAAGCAACTCGCCTATCTCAACGAAGTCGGCGGCGCGCTGACAGCCAGCCTGGACCTGGAGCAGGTCTTGCAGATCATCATGGAGGGCGTCACCTCTTTGATCGGCGTCGAGCGGGCCTCTATCTTCCTGATCGACGAGGCGAGCGGCGACCTGGTGCTGGAATACAACCTCGGCGGTGGGGATCGTATCCGCTTGCCCCGACCCTGGCCGGGCATCGTCGGTTGGATCGCTGCGCACGGCGAGCCGATTATCGTCAACGACGTCCGCCGCGACCCGCGCTTCCTGCCCGATATCGACACCGCAACCCAGTTCGACACCCGCGCCATCCTAGGCGCGCCCCTTAAATTGGACGAGCGCATCATCGGCGCGATAGAACTGCTCAACAAGGAGGGCGGCCCGTTCACGGAGGCGGATTGCGATTTGCTGCTCGGATTCAGCAAGTGGGCCGCCATCGCGCTGCACAACGCCCGGCTCTACCAGGAGTTGGACGAGGCCACGGAGCGATTAGCCAGCGTCGAGGCGGTCGCCGTGATGAGTGACATGGCGCTCAACCTGACCCATCGCCTGAACAATCGCATCAGCGTCGCCCGCGTCGATGCGGCCCGCATCCAGGCCAAATGCCCGGATGAGTTGAAGAATTCCTATCTGTCCGATAAAATCGAGCGCATCCACCGCGTGACCACCGAGAGCCTGAACATCATCCGCCGCATCCGCGAGCCGTTCGAGGTGGCCGACGTCGAGCCGGTCGACGTCTCCGATTGCCTGGCCGAGGCGCTGAGAACGTGCCAGGTCGCTCCCGGTATCCAGGTCATTGAGGCGTACGAGCCCGATCTGCCGCCGGTGATGGCCACCCGGGAGAAATTGATCGAGACGTTCAATCACGTGCTTGGCAATGCCCTGGATGCCCTGGAAGGGGCGGAAACCGGTCACCTGCGTTTGCAGGTTCGCTATCGGCCCGACCGGTTGGTCGAGGTGGTCATCACCGACGATGGGACAGGCATTTCGCCGGCGGTCCAGGCACACCTCTTCGAGCCTTTCTTCACCACCAAGAAAGGGGATAGTGGGGGATTGGGCCTGGGTTTGTGGTTGACGCGGATGTACGTGAGCCGCTTGGGCGGGCAAGTCGAATTGGACAGCACCCCCGGACAGGAGCCTGGACAGGGGCCTGGACAGGGACCGAAGCAAGGGACCACCGTCCGTATCCGATTACCCGCTGTACAGGAAGGGGTAAAGGGGGATAAAGGGACATAATGAACGCGACACGACGCGCTCTGATCGTGGAGGATCTGGATTTCTGGCAGGACACGCTGCGTGAAATCCTGACCGACGCCGGATACCAGGTGTGGATCGCCGCCAGCTGTGCCGAGGCCCTGGACGCTCTGGCCCAGCGACCGTACCAACTGGCGATGATCGATCCGGTGCTCGACGACGTCAACCGACACAATCGGGACGGCCTGCGGGTGCTCCAGTATATTCTCGAGCACCATCCGGAGATGTGCGCGATGGTGGTCACGTCCTCGGACCCCAAACACATCCGCCGCGAGGTGGCCGATATCTCGGATGAGATGTCCGCCGACATGTCGGTTGACATTCCTGTGTTGTGGAAAGATGAGTGGGACGACGCCCAATTCCTGTCCCTGCTGCGCGCTCACGTTGGCCCAACCTACCCGTAACTTGCAACTTGCACACTTGCATACAACGCACAAAGGAGACCCAAACATGTTATCTGCCCGCGTTTTGATCGTGGAGGATGAGCCCGAGTGGCGCGACATCGTCGGCGAGCTCCTGGACGATGAGGGGCACACGTACAACGCTGCTGGCAGCTACGAGAGCGCATTGGCCTTGCTCGACCAGACGTTCTTCAACGTCGTTTTTCTGGATATGATGTTGCAGGAATTCGATCTGCCCGTGCGGGATGGCACCGGTTGGCGTTTGCTCGACTACCTGGTGGAGCAATGTCCCCGGACGCAGGTCATCGTCTTGAGCGGCCGGGCGACGGCGGGCGAGGCGGCGCGGTTAGTTCGAGACTATCCCATCGCGGCCTTTATCGACAAGGGGGAGCTGGACGTATCGGCGCAGATTGTGGCGGCGGTCGAGCAGGTGCTACAGGCGCCCTCGTTGCGCATCCAGACCTTCGGCCAGTTCAACGTCTGGCGCGACGGTCAGTTGATCGACCCGTGGGAGCGGGAGCAGTCGAAGACGATTGTTAAGTTACTGCTCATCCGGCGGGCGTCCGGCGGGCGGGCCGTCGCTCCCGACGAATTGATCGAGTGGTTGTGGCCCGAGACCGATCCGGAGAGCGGGCGCAAGCGGTTACTCCCTCTGCTCAGTAACGCCCGCCACACCCTGGAACCGGACATCGAGCCCCGCGATTCCAACTTCATCCTGCGCAGTTCGACGGGCTATTACTTCGATCTGATCGGCGACGTCGATTGGGACGTGCGCGACTTCCGGCAGCACCTCGCCACGGCCCGCGCGCACCGGGAGTCCGGCGATCTAGAGGTCGCTGTTAGTGCTTATGAGGCCGCCCGCGAGTTGTACGTGGACGACTTCCTGGCTGAGGATCGTTATGCTCCGTGGGCCATCCCCCAGCGGCAGGCCCTGCAGCGCGAATACCGGGACGGCCTGGCCGACCTGGCCGAATTGTACGCCCGGTTGGACCGTTACGCCGATGCCATCCAGGCTGGTGAGGCAGCGCTGGCAGTAGACCCGCTCCTGGAGCACGCCTATCGTCAGTTGATGCGCTATCATTACTGCGCCGGCGATAAGGGACAGGCGCTCAAGGTCTATCGTAACTGCGAAAAGCTGTTCGGGGAGTTGTTCGGCGAGGGGCCAACGCCCCAGACCAAGCACCTGTTCGAGGCGATATCCAACAACGCGGGGGTTACGTGCTAGGTTGAGAGGAACATGTTCTAATGTGGGCGCTCCCATTAATGATTGGACGAGGTTAGTGATTTGTGCTAGAATGTATTGAGTTAGCTGATCGTTCTGTATAAGAATCTGGGTGCAAAAGGGCTTACACAGCAAATTAGCTGGTTTCGACACACTGGATCTAGCGGTTGATCGGGGTGAAAAACGCTGTCCTCCTGACTAAATCTCCGGAAAATTTACTGAAAACTGGATCAGGGTCTTACGGCTCATCTTTCGCTGATATTTAAATTGCAAAGATGATTTTCATATTCCATAATTAGTGCCGTCCCTGTCATTGTGTTGATTGGTAGACTTGGCCTGAGAAAAATTCAGCTCGTAGACAGACTCA
>DSAR01000515.1 GCA_011046405.1 Chloroflexota bacterium
CAGGCCCCTTTACACCCTCGACCAGCCCTGCCTCGCGAAGCAGCCGGAAGAGCTGTGCGACGTAGTCGGCCGATATATCCTGCCGCGCGGCGATGTCCTGGCGCGCGGCAGGCCCCTCGCCGGCGTGCAGAACCAGGTCTACCATTGCCCGCAGCGCATACCGCCCGCGTGTTGAGACACGTATCATATCATAGCCTTTTCTTGGAAGAAGCTCGTGCGATAATAGACAAATTTACTCAACTATACTTGCTACAGTATACAGCGGTTGAGTAATTTTGCCAACTATTCGTCCATCCGCCAAATGGCGGGTATGGAGGCAGGCTTAATCTCCCTGGTCGCGGCCCGCTCCCCGTGATACGATGAGACGACGATAGGGAGGTCAAGAACGATGAGTAAACGACAGACATATTCACTGGCAATAGCACTCGCCGCATTGGCTTTGTTCGCCGCAGCCTGCTCACCCATCCCGCCAGGAGGCAGCACTGACGGTTACACGGTCATCTCTGTGGAACGACTGGCCGAAATGCTGGAAAACGAGGACTTTGTCCTGGTGAACACCCACATTCCGTACGAGGGGGAGATTCCGCAAACCGACCTGTTCATCCCCTTCGACGAGATCGCCGACCACTTGGACGAGCTGTCAGGCAAGGACGCCAAGATCGTGCTCTACTGCCGCAGCGGCTCGATGAGCACCACGGCGGCCGAAACGCTGGTCGGGCTGGGCTATACGGACATCTACGAAGTAGATGGTGGGATACGAGCGTGGGAAGCGGCGGGCTATGAACTGATTTTTGAGTAGGAGGCAGAGATGATCGCTGCTTTGTTAATCACGTTACGAGAGGGCCTGGAGGCCGCACTGATCGTCGGAATCGTGCTGAGTGTGTTGCGCAAGCTCAAGCGAACGGATCAGAGCAGACCAGTGTGGGTCGGTGTGGCGGCGGCCATCGCCGTGAGCATCGTCGCCGGGCTGGCGCTCAACGCGTTGGGTGTGGCCTTTTCAGGTCGTGGCGAGGAGATATTCGAGGGCATAGCGATGCTGGTGGCAGCCGGCGTACTGACCTGGATGATATTCTGGATGCAGCGGCAGGGGCGCCACGTGCAAGCACAACTGGAATCGGACGTGCGTCAAGCGGTCACCGTCGGCAGTGCGTGGGCCCTGTTCAGCCTGGCCTTCGTGGCTGTCCTGCGAGAGGGGATCGAGACTGTGCTCTTTTTGACCGCGGCTGCTTTCAGCGCGACACCGGCCGAAACGTTGTTCGGTGGCGCGCTCGGATTGGCGATCGCGGTCGTGCTGGGCTGGCTGATATTCGCCGCAGGCAAGCAACTGGACATCCGTGCCTTTTTCCGCGTGACGAGCATCCTGTTGATTCTGTTTGCAGCGGGGCTATTGGCCCACGGCGTGCATGAGCTACAAGAGGCCGCGTTGCTGCCCACGTTCGTCAAGCACGCGTGGGACGTCAACTTCATCCTCGACGAGAACAGTACAGTGGGGGCGTTCCTCAAGGCACTCTTCGGTTACAACGGCAACCCCTCGCTGCTCGAAGTCATCAGTTACGTTGCGTACTTTGCCGTCATCTACCTGACGACGCGGTTGGGTGAGTCACGGCAGGTCGCATCGGCGACGACGGCATGAGCGTTAGCGTCTCGCCTCTCGTGGCTTTTGCCGCGGGCCTGCTTTCTTTCGTCTCACCTTGCGTGTTGCCGTTGGTGCCTGCATACGTGGGCTACCTGGGCGGGCAAGCTACCGGGGGCACAGAGCACGCGCCACCCTGGTGGCGCGTGCTGCTCCACGGTGTCTTTTTCGTGCTGGAGTTTGCGATCATCTTCGTCACCCTGGGTGCAGCCGCCAGCGGGGTCGGACGATTGCTTTTTGCCTACCGATCGATCCTCACGCGGGTCGGCGGGTTGATCGTCGTCATCTTTGGCCTGCACACGCTAGGATTGATCAAGATACCACCCCTGTATAACGACATGCGCCGTCACTACCGGCCCCGGCCGGAACTGGGATTCCTCTCCTCGGCATTGATGGGGGATCTGGAAGAAATTAACATATCCTTTTGCTCAGGGCGGGACTCCGTGCCCGCCCGGTCGTGCGTGGATAAATTATTTATTTCCGAATCCCTGGGCTTCTTCTTCGGCGCCGCTTGGGATGGTTGAGTCGGTGGCTATCGCTCCTCGACCTGGGGATCTAAAGAGGACGTGAACCCGACCATCGGCACATCCGCTGAACAGCGGGTAGGCAGCCAAGCCAGACGCCCCTGGCTGGCGCGCAGTCGATGTGCTACGATAGAGACGTCAACATGAGTAGAAGGGATATAAATGAATGAGTTTAGATCCAACCAACAGCATGTGCGTACAATGAGCACAAATTTGCCGTCGGTGTTCCTGTTAGTTGCTGGCTCACTTAAGTAGGAGGACAAACATGACCGAGAAAAAATTAACGTTACCCTTGCGTGGGATGACGTGCGCTTCGTGCGCCGCCCACATCGAAAATGCGTTGAAGGGCGTGGACGGCGTTGCCGACGTCCACGTCAACCTGGCCACCGAGAAAGCCCGCGTCGCGTTCAACACCGACGCCACGACGATCACAGACATGGTAAAGGCCGTGGACGAAACCGGCTACGAGATTCCCACGGAAACGCTCACCCTGCCCATCGGCGGTATGACGTGCGCTTCGTGCACCGCCCACGTGGAACAGGCCCTGAGCAAGGTGGACGGTGTGACCCGGGCCAGCGTCAACCTGGCTACTGAAAAAGCCACCGTGACTTTCATTCCCGACGTGGCCACGTTGGCCGACTTCAAACAGGCGGTAGCCGAGGCAGGATATGAGGCGCTAGAAGTGGCCGACGCGGCTGCCGTAGAGAAAGAGCAGGCGGACGAAGAGGAACGCAAGATGCGCCAGGCGCGCTTCCGCGTGCGCATCGCCTGGCTCTTCACCGGCCCCCTCATTCTGTGGATGCTCGCCGAGATGTTCTTTGGCATCATGTGGCCCAACGCATTCGTTTTCAACCTGGGGATGATCGTCCTGGCCCTGCCGGTACTCTTCTGGGTCGGTCGCCGCACGTACCGCAGCGGCCTGGCAGCGGTGTTCCACGGCTACGCCAACATGGACACGCTCATTGCCCTCGGCACAGGGGTCTCGCTGCTCACCGGCCCGGCGTCTTTCTTCTTCCCCGTGGCCAACTACGCCGGCGTCTCGGCGATGATCATGGCCTTTCACCTGACCGGGCGCTACGTCGAGGAGACGGCTAAGGGCCGCGCCTCGCAGGCCATCCGCAAGCTGCTGGAGCTGGGGGTCAAGACCGCCCGCGTGATGAGAGACGGTCGCGAGGTCGAGACGCCCATCGAGGAGGTTCAGGTGGGCGACGTGATGGTCGTCCGCCCGGGCGAGAAGGTGCCTACCGACGGCATCGTCCTGGAAGGAGAGAGCGCCGTAGACGAATCGATGGCCACCGGCGAGTCCATGCCGGTCAACAAGCGGCCCGGCGACGAGGCCATCGGGGCGACGATCAACCAGGAAGGGCTGTTGAAGATAGAAGCCTCCCGGGTAGGAAAAGACACGTTCCTATCCCAGGTGATCAAGCTGGTGGAGGAAGCGCAGGGTTCCAAGGTACCCATCCAGGAATTCGCCGACCAGGTGACGAGCGTCTTTGTGCCTGTGGTCATCTCCATCGCCGTGCTCACACTGCTGGCATGGATTCTGATCCCGGGTTTGATGCAGCCGCTGGTGGGGGCCGGCTCATTCCTGCCCTGGGTCGTTCCAGACCTGGGCGTCATCACCCTGGCGATCGTCTCGACGGTGGCGGTGCTCATCATCGCTTGCCCCTGCGCCCTGGGCCTGGCGACCCCCACGGCGCTGATGGTCGGCAGCGGGATGGGCGCCGAGCACGGCATCCTGATCCGCTCCGGCGAGGCCATCCAGACCCTCAAGGACGTGCGCATCGTCGTCTTTGACAAAACGGGCACGATCACCAAGGGCAAACCGGAGGTGACAGACGTGGTGGCCGCGAACGGCTTTGACGGGCGCGCCTTGCTGCGCGCCGCAGCGTCTGCTGAGTGGGGCAGCGAGCATCCTCTCGGGCGATCCGTCGTGGAGCGGGCCGAGGTGGACGAACTAGATCTGACCCAGCCGCAGGCTTTCCGGGCCGTGCGGGGCAAGGGCGTGGTGGCCAAGGTCGATGGGCGTGAGGTGATAGTGGGCTCGCGGCGGCTGATGAGGGAGAACGGCTTCGACCCGACAGCGCAAGAAGAGACGCTGCGCCAACTGGAGGAGGAGGCCAAGACGGCCATGCTGGTGGCCATAGATGGGAAAGTGGCGGGCGCCATCGCCGTGGCCGACACGTTGAAGGAAGACTCGCTGGACGCCATCCGTGAGCTAGGTCGCATAGGCCTGGAGACGGCGATGATCACCGGCGACAACCAGCGCACCGCCGACGCCATCGCGCGTCGCGTGGGCATCGACCACGTGTTGGCCGAGGTGTTGCCCGATGGCAAGGTGAGCGAGGTGCAAAAATTGCAGGAGCAATATGGCCTGGTAGCCTTCGTCGGCGACGGGATCAACGATGCCCCTGCTCTGACCCAGGCCAATGTGGGCGTCGCCATCGGCACCGGCACCGACATCGCCATCGAGGCCAGCGACGTGACCCTAGTGCGCGGCGAGCTGACAGGCGTGGTGGAAGCGGTCAACCTGAGCCGGGCGACGTTCCGCAAGATCAAGCAGAACCTGTTCTGGGCATTCTTCTACAACGTGGTGATGATCCCGCTGGCCATTATTGGCTGGATGCACCCGGTGCTTGCCGAGATCGCAATGGCGACCTCGTCGATAACCGTGGTCACTAATGCCAACACGCTCCGGCGGACGGAGATTCGCCCGTCCTACCGGCAAGAGGCGACGCCGCCTGCAACACCGCGGAGGCTCGTGGAGCAGAAAGCGCATACCGCATAGGAGGGATGATATGAAGCACAAAAGCGACGTGAGAGAAGTCATCAATATGGCGGTGTGCGCCATACTGTCGCTGACGGCGTTCCTGGCTCTCGTTCTGCTGCTGGAGAATGGTCTCTTGCCAGCTTTACTGGTCCTAATCATCAGCCTAGCCTGTCCCGTGGTATGGCTGGCCCTACTATGGGACAGCGGAGGCAAAGGATTGGGACAACAGAAACGGCGGCAGCGCGTCGAGAGCACTGCTACGTCACAGCAAGAGCAACTCGCGCTGACGTGACAATACAAGTTCTTTAGCCAACCAAAGAAGGAGGTGAGTTGAATGGCGATCGATCCAGTCTGCAAGATGAAGGTGGACCCAGAGAAGGCCGCGGTCAAGGCCGAGTACCAGGGGCAGACCTACTACTTTTGCGCCCCCGGCTGCAAGGTGGCCTTCGAGAAGAAGCCGAAGAAATATCTGGAAGAAGCCGATGAGGGTGAGGGGCATCATCACCACGGGCGCTAAGCTTCTCCTCCATTGAGAAAAGCGAAGGGCTTCCCGGACACGATGGGAAGCCCTTCCCACGCCCGACCAGGTTGATCGCCTGAATGGGCATCACGGATAGAGGGAGATTTTTCTCCTTTTACCAGTGGAGAGGTGACGATCGGGGAACCGAGTTAGTCTGATGATTGGTGAGAAGAATGACGATTTACTACACAATTCCGGGAGAGTACAATGACGAAAGATTTACAACGACAGACACCTATCGCGTCCGATGAACGACAGATCGTAGATCGAATAACCGAGCACGTCGGGGCATATCGGCGCGAAGTCGTGGCCAACTATTACGTGGCCCTGAAGACAGGGTGCTTTGTCGTCCTGGTCGGCCCGGACAGACAGAATCAGACGCGCCTGGCACAGGGGCTGGCCGACTCCCTGGTCGGGCGATCCAGCCTCCAGTTGTGCGCCTTCCAGGCGCATCCCTGGTGGGCCAACAGCACCGGGAATCCGGGACAGTTCGCGACGTCCCACGCGCAATTCAACGCCCTGAAATTGCTCGACTTCATCGACGTAGCTTCGGCCAGCGAGGCCGCCGGATTCCCTTACTTATTTTTCTCCACCATCAAGCGAATGAGCGCTGCCGAACTCGAGTGTTACTTTCACGATCTGCCCCAGGGCCTGTTCTGGCAGGCGGATACCTCGGTCATCTCCATCGATCTCCCGCGCAATGTGTATGCCACGGGCATCCTGGAGACTGAGCCCAGCGGTCCCGCACTGGACAAGGCCATATACCGGCATGCCACGGTCATTCCGTTGCCCCCTGGCCGTCTCCCGCGATCTGCAGCACGACGCAACCCATCACCGGAGAGAGTGGATTGGCAGCGCGCCTTCTCTCAATCGGCGGTACAGAGCAGCAAACAAGCGCGGGCGAAGTTGGCCCGGATCCTGCCGGACGGGCAGTCGTCGCCCGCCCCCATAGCCGATTTGGACCACGTCCTTTGGTCGGTTCCCTTGCCCCCGTTTGCACGGGATCAAGTGTGGCGCTACTTGGCAAACGCTTTCGATCGAGATGGAAACGGTCTTTTCGTGGCGACTGTAGACGAAAACCTGCGCATCGCCCAGGATCACGCACTCGCCCAGTACGTGCTACCTCACCTGGACGACCAGTTGAGCAAGCGCCAGCCCGGAGCGTTGAAGCGTGTGACCGAGTATCTGGCGAACCGGTTCCCGCGCGCTCACGCTCAAGCCATAGGCAGGCGGGAGGTATCTCTCGACCCCGCCAAATGGCGGGCATAGAAGCAGGCCAAATCCCCCTAATTTCTGGCACGAGATCGTGATAGGATAGAGTAGAAATTTGGCGAGGTAAATGATGACGCAAAGTATGATGGTTAAACAAACGCATCGTGTGGCGCGGTGGCTACAACACCGCCTCCTGGGACTCAGCCATCACTGGCTGGCCTGGGCCAACGCAATTTGGGGCACCGTGTTCGTGCTGCCCTGGATAGCGCCGGTCCTGATGAAAATTGGCGCGACCCGATGGGGTTTGCTCATCTATGCAGCATACCGTCACCTGTGCCACCAGTTGGCCAATCGCTCCTTCTTCCTGTTCGGCCCCCGACCGATGTATTCTTACGTAGAACTCTTGCCCTACGCTTCCAGTGCCAATACACCGTTGGGGCTCAAGGCCTTCATCGGCACGTCCGAATTGGGGTACAAGGTGGCGTGGTCGGACCGAATGGTCTCGATGTACGGCGGCATCTTGCTGGGCGGGCTAGTTTTCGCCCTGGTGCGTCGTCATCTGCGAGCCCCCAAATGGTGGGCGCCTACCCTGATGGCCCTGCCGATGGTTCTCGATGGTATCACCCATACTATCAGCGACCTGTCCGGAATAGGGCAGGGGTTCCGCTATCACAACGGCTGGCTGGTTGCGCTGACGGGGCATAGCCTTCCCCGGAGTTTTTACGTGGGCACCACCCTGGGGTCATTTAATTCCTCGATGCGGCTCGTCACCGGTTTGCTTTTCGGGCTGGCCGTGGTCTGGATAGCGTACCCGATGTTCGAGGACTATTTCCAAGACGCGCGGCGGACGTTGGAGCCCCGCCTGCACCAAGATGAAAAAACCAACCCAACGGAGGATTTAGACGATGCCTGATAGACGGTTATGGATCGCAGGAATTGGATTCCTGGCTGCCCTGGCCCTGTTGCTGGCGGGCTACCAGTCGGCGTCGAGGGACCCGGCCGGGGTCACTGACGAGGCCGAACCGGTTTCGATCGCCAGCCTACCATCAACCTGGCCGAACAGGACAAGTTGAACGGGGCATATCAGGCCACGCCGTAATCTATCGTCTACCTTGGAGGTTATGATAAACGTCGACAAACGAATTTTCATCCTGCTCCTGCTCCTGATGGGGGTCACACTGACTGCTGCGTGTGCGGCCGCCAGGCAGCCGGGCCGGATCGAACTGGGCGAGACCGAGTTCGACTTGGGCGAGATCTCCAGCACTGGACCCGTGAGCCAAACTTTCCAGATGCGCAACGCGGGCCAGGGAACGCTAGAGATCACGGGCGTGTCCACCTCCTGTGGCTGCACCACGGCGGAGGTCGATAGAAGCCGCCTGGGTCCCGGCGAGACGGCCACACTGACGGTGACCTACGACCCGCAGGCCCACGGTGGCCAGATGGGCAGGTTCACGCGCGTGGTATACGTCCGGTCAGACGACCCCGAGACCCCCGAGGCCAACCTGACGATCCGGGTCACAGTGACCGGACCGTGAAGAGGAGTAAGTGGATGGTTAAACGCACAATCATTATTTTCGTGCTCGTATCGCTGGCGATGGGCTTGCACGTCGTCGGCGTGCGGGCCGTCACCGTGGACACGGTCACCGTCTACTACAACCGCGCATGCGCCGACTGCTTGCGTTACGTCGATGAGACGATCGTCCCCCTGCTGCGCGACGTGGGATACGGCACACCGGTCTACAAGGATTACATCAACGATCCCGAGAACCGCATTGAGCTTCTGGAGCGGAGCGACGAACTGGGCGTGCCCCCCGACCTGCAGTCCCACCTAAC
>DSAR01000330.1 GCA_011046405.1 Chloroflexota bacterium
CCCCCAGGGCGACGGGTGGGACGTGGGCGCTTTCGAGTTCGTGCCCCAGCCGTCGCTGACGCTCAGCGGCGAGCCGGCGAACCGGGCCATTCGCCTGATGTGGACCTTTAGCGGCACACTGCCCCCCGCTCCCTCCTGGCACATGGCATACGCGGGGCCAACCGGCGACCAGCCCTCGCCCGTCACGTCCATTCCCATCTCGACCAGGGCCTATACCCTGACCGGCCTCACCAATAGGGCCCGGTACACGGTGACGCTCACCCTGATGGCAGGCGCGACACCCTGGCTGACCGCGACGACAAGCGCAACGCCCCTCGATCCCGCTTTGCGGTTACGTGCTGCCCCCCGGGATGGAGGAGCCTACCTGACCTGGGAGATCCTCCACGCGACGTCGCCCTTCACCGGCGAGTGGCGCATCGGTTACAAGAGCGACACAGGCACGCTGCTGTTGCCGCTGGACGAAATCCCCACCGCCACCATACGCAGCCATACACTGTTCAGCCTGACCAACGGTATCTGGTACACCGTCACCCTCAACGCGATGGTGGATGACGCGCCCTGGCTGACCGATACCGCTCGTGTGATGCCGACCGATAAGTTCGTCTATCTGCCCCTCGTCTTGAGATAATCCGATCAGCACAGAACATGATGATAAAAGGAGAATCAATATGAAAACCTGGAAGTTTGTGGAAATTATGGCATTCGCGGCGCTTGCTATCTTACTGTCCGCACTGACGACGACGTCTGCCAGTGCAACGTTACCGGCGGTGGAATGGCCTGAACCGGTCGGCGACGCACCGGCAAACGTGAAGCCGCCCCTGGCGCGCAGCGTCCAGGCGCAACAGACCATCGTCGTCGATCATAGCACGGTGGACGTCACCGCCATCCCCCAACAGTGGATCGAGGAGGCCAAGCGTACCCTGCACATCGCGTACGGCCATACCTCCCACGGCAGTCAGTTGATCACTGGCATGACGGGGCTGGTGAGCTTTGCCAATGGCGGTGGAAAGGGGCTTTCGCTGCCCCAGGACATCTTCGCCTGGAACAACGGTGGGACGGACGGCGCGCTCGACCTCCACGACCGGGCGATGGGAGGCGACGTGGGGTATTACCCGCAATGGGTCAACAATACCCGGGATTACCTGGGGACGCCCGACCCGGAGACGGGACGCGGGACCAACCAGCCCGACGTCAACGTGATCATCTGGTCCTGGTGCGGGCAGGCCTCGGGCTATACCGAACAGACGATGATCACGAACTATTTAGACCCTATGACCCAGTTGGAACAGGATTACCCGGGCGTCACCTTCGTCTACATGACCGGCCACGCGGATGGAACGGGCGAGGATGGAAACTTACACCAGCGCAACCAACAGATCCGCGAGTACTGCGTCCAGAACGACAAGGTGTTGTACGATTTCTACGACATCGAGCTGTACGATCCCGACGGCAACTACTACGGGGATAAGGCGGTCAACGATAACTGCGACTACGATTCTGACGGCAATGGTTCGCGCGATCGGAACTGGGCTACGGATTGGCAGGGCTCACATACCCAGGATGAAGACTGGTACGGTTGTAGCTGCGCGCACTCCCAGGCGCTCAATTGCAACCAGAAGGCCTATGCCGCCTGGTGGTTGTGGGCCCGCCTGGCCGGTTGGAGCGGCGTGACGGAGGGGGACGTGCAGGTGACCCCCTCGAACGACACGGTGCAGCCCGGGCAGGCGGTGACGTTCACCGTCACGGTCCGGGATCTGGCAGCACCGCCCACGGCGACCGTCTACCTGACCAACGCGGTGCCCGCGGGCCTGGCCTACGTGCCGGGCTCCCTCGCCGCCACGACGGGATTGGCCGACGACGGCGGCGCGCCGACCCTGCGCTGGTCCGGCATGCTGACGCCGACGCCCGTGGTCACCGTGGCGTTTGCGGCTGAGGTGACCTACGGCGGCAGCAGCGGCGACGTCTTCCCCCACTACATCACCCACACGGCCATCGTCGACGTGCCCGGCTACCAGACGCTCACCCGCACGGCGACCATCACGGTCGAGCGGTCGCCGGATATGGCGGATCTTTCCCCTTCCTACAAGATCGCCTCCAGGTCCTTCGCTGACTACGGCGAGCGCGTCACCTACACCATCGGCATCCGCAGCAACACGGGACCACTGGCGGGAACGGTCTACATGACCGACACACTCCCCGAGGGGCAGCAGTACGTCCCCGGGACGTTCAGCGCGACGTCGGGACAGACGGCCCTGCTGCCGGTTCTACGCTGGTCGGGCGTCCTCAGCCCCACGCCGGCTGTGACGCTGACCTACGCCGTCACCGTCACCCGGATTGTCACCGGCACCATTCTCCTGCCGCGCACCGACGTGAACACGGCTACCATCGCCTACGAGGATCAGACGCCCATCGTGCGTACCGCGACGTTACGCACCCACTGGGCGAACGTGTTCTTGCCGCTGGTTATGCGGGATTAGGGCCAGTCTCTTTTTGGCCGCTTCGCGCTCAAAATTGGCTGGAGCTGCTACCCGGTAAAACGTTCGTTCACGAGGATGGGTATCAGAAGAGGCATTCAAGGTATGCGGGCGGCGAAGCCGCCCGCATACTGTGCAATCTTTCATCTCACACGACGGAGGATCAAATGGACAAAAAAGTCATCGCTTACTATTTTGCAATGAGCGGCCAGCGCAGTGGTTGCCAGATCGCCGACCTCGCCGGGGACAAGTTGACGCACGTGAATTACGCTTTCGCGGACGTCTCGGACGATGGTCGCGCGCTACTCGGCTTCCCCGAGCTGGACCTGGGGCACGACGGCAACTACCGCCAGTTGCGGGACCTCAAGGCGCGGTATCCCCACCTGAAGGTATTGATCTCCATCGGCGGGTGGACGTGGTCGGGCAAGTTCTCCGACGCCGCGCTGACGGACGAGGCGCGAAACCGCTTCGTGTCATCCTGTGTGGCCGTTTTCCTCGAGGAACACGCCGGCTCGTTCGACGGGATCGACGTCGACTGGGAATACCCGGTCGGTGGGGGGATGCTGGAGAACGTCTGCCGCCCGGAGGACCGGCGCAACTTTACGCTGTTGATGCAGGAATTCCGGCGCCAGTTGGACGCGCTGGGTGCGCAGACCGGGCAGCGTTACCTGCTGACCGCCGCGACCCCGGCCAGCCCCCAGCACTACGGCCACTTCGAGCTGGGCGATGTGCACCGGTGGATGGACTGGATCAACGTGATGACCTACGACTATCACGGGCCCGGTTTCGAGAAGGTGACGAACTTCAACGCGCCGCTCTACGCGACGGCGGACGACCCGACGCCGGGCGCGATGTCAACTCACGAGACGATCCATGGCTATCTCCGGGCGGGCGTCCCGGTGGAGAAATTGGTGTTGGGCGTGCCCTTCTACGGCCACGCGTGGGGCGACGTGCCCGACGTGGACCACGGGCTCTACCAGCCGGGCGATAACCTGCCCTTCGGCACGTTGGGCGAAGGCGGGACTGGCTACGGGAACCTGGCGCGGCATTACGTCAACCAAGCCGGGTACACGCGCCACTGGCACCCCAAAGCGCAGGTTCCCTGGCTCTACAACCCAGAGGCGCGCATCTTCATCTCCTACGACGACCCGGAATCGATCGGGCGGAAGGCCGATTACGTCAACGCGCACGGCCTGGGGGGGATGATGTTCTGGGAGTACAGCAGCGACGACGGCGCGCTGCTCGACGCGATCGACGCCCGGCTGATTTGATCTGAAAAAAGGGTGAAAAGTGAAAACATACAAACTACTCGTCTCTTTTCTATCACTGCTCACGCTAACGCTCGGGCCGGTCTCTGACCGTGCCCGCCACGCTGCTACAGATAGTGCGCCAGGGAAGACGCTCGGCGTTGCATCGGGTGAGACTCTCTACTCAACATTTCCTGACGTGACCAAATCCGAACGACCTGGCGTCAGCGGTCCCGCTTTATCCCAACAAGTGAGCGCGCAGGTGCCGATGACGGACACGATTACCCAATACGGGATTACGTGGACGTTCGATGGGGCATACGAGTTCGGCCGTTTCGCCAATGGCGACTACTGGGTCGTCGGGCCGGTGACGGTCACCCGGATCACGCCCGATTTCGACGGATTGCACCACGGCTGGGAGGTCAACCCTGTGCCGGCGGGCGATCAGGGGTTTGAGACGCGCATCGGCAGTTTCGACGCCGCCCTGATCCCGGCGCTGCCCTACGCGGCGCAGCCCGGCGAGTCCATCATCAAGTCCATCTCCCTGGAGCCGCTCTCCGACACCGGCTGCCGCCCCTGTCTGAAAACCGCCGCCGTGCTCACGGTGTTAGGGGCCGCCCCGCCCGATGGCGGCGCGACGATCTTCCGGCCGCCGTACGTGGCGGATCAAAAACCCCTGCATTCGATCAATGGTCTGCGAACCGGATTGTTGCCGTCGTTGCCTGCGGTGGACGATGCGCCGTCCCTGGCGGACGTCGAGGGCTGGTTCAAGCCGGTACAGATGGATCACAAGCCGGGTCGCACGAGCACCTACATGCGCCCGCAGGACAACCTGCCCTTCTATGGCGCCGACATCGCCCGCCTGACCGGCGACGCGGCGCTGCGCCTGATGCTGGACGATCCCCTGGAGGACAAGATGCCCGCGCTGATCGCCTACCTGCAATGCGGGCTGGACTATTATCACTTTATGATCAACGGCCAACTGTGGCCCCCTGGCGGCGGCGAGCAGCCGGGCAGCAAACTGCCCATTGTGTTTTTCGTCGCGCTGCTGGGCGACGAAGCGATGCAAGAGACGGTGCGTTCCACCGAGCTCTACGAGGACTATCACGCCATGTACGGCCACGACGGCGTATCCCTGTTCGGAGACATCGACTGGGGTGGATATTGGAGCGAGGTAAGCTACTGGCGCGTCCTCATCGACGACGTGGGAGGCCGTACCAAGTTCGACCCCTATGGCTACATCGATGGCGGCGTCATGCCCGGCGGCTATTACCAGTTTTGCTGCACCTCGCAACCGTTCAAAGGTGTCGCCCTTTCAGTTTTGCTCATGCCGGCGCTGCAAAAAATCTGGCATCCTCAAGCTCTGATCGATTACGTGGATCGCTGGGTGGATTTTGGGACCTGGACCCAACCCGACCCCTGCGCGCCGGTGGATGGCGTCTGCGTGGGGGGAGAAAACGATGGGCAGCCCTGCCAGCATCGTCACGATTGCCCGAATGGAAGCTGTGATGCGTGGGACAACTATGGCGTGACCTTTGGCCCTGACGGCAACGGCGGCTGCATCCTGGATACCGATCCTAGCGACGGGATCGGTCGTTTTCCCCATCTGCACGGCACTGCAAAGGATGGCGGACACCGCTACAGCCACTTCCAGGCGGCGCTGTGGAATGCCTACCGGCATCTCTACACCCTCTCGCTGACCGGCGTTCCGGCCAGCGAGACCATCTACCTCACTTGGACGCTTGATACCACCTTGCCGGCTACCACCACCTGGACGCTCCGCTATGACGGCCCGGCCGGCGACCAACCCTCGCCCGTCGCCGGCCTCCCCGAACCGGCGCGCGCCTACACCCTCACCGGCCTGACCAACTATACCTGGTACACCGTCACCCTGAACGCCATGCTCGACGAGACACCCTTCTTGACGGATACCGTGCGCGTGATGCCTGTCGGGCCCGCGCTGCAACTGGACGCCGCGCCCGGCGACGGCCAGGCGCGTCTCACTTGGAACATTCTGCGGGAGACGACGCCCTTCACCGGCGCCTGGCGTATCGGTTACGAAAGCGATACCGGCACGTTGCTGCTGCCGCCACTCGACATTCCCACCTCCACCGTGCGCGCCTGGACGCTTACGGGGCTGAGCAACTACGTCTGGTACACGGTGACGCTGGAGGCGCTGCTGGACGCCTCGCCGTGGCTATCCGACACGGTGCGCGTGATGCCGACCGACCGCTTCGTCTACCTGCCGCTGGTTTTGAGATGATGATCCAGTAGTTACGCAGTTGCCTGTTTTTTTACCGCAGAGATCGCCGAGAACGCAGAGGAAACGGCGTTTCCAGCAACGCAAAAAACGCAGCGCTCTCTGCGTACTTTGCGGTAAAAGCTTTTTCCGTAGCGCAAACCGCGTAACTCCTGAAAAGAAATCCGTTTTTCAGGATTCGCGCAAATCTTGACAATAAATAAGGAGGTCCTCAATGCACGTTTTACGTCAGGGACTCAAATCCATCCAACGGGGCGCCCTGGCCGCCCTCGTGCTGTTGCTCGCCTCGCCGGGCTGGCCGATGACGTACGGCCAGCCCGCACACACGTCGCACCCTCACGACGAACAGCAGCGCGCCGGCGCGACCTACTACGTGGCCAACCCACCTCTGGGAAACGACGCCAACCCCGGCACGGCGGGCGCGCCCTGGGCGCACTGCCCGGGCATGCCCGGTTGGACCGGGAGCGCCACGCTACAGGCGGGGGACACGGTCTATTTCGATAGCGGAGGGACGTGGGAAACCGCGACCGGCAGCGCGCTCTTGCAAGTCGTTGGCGGCGTGACGTATGATGGTAGCACGTGGGGGACAGGTGAACGGGCGACGTTGCGCGCCAACGCCGGCCTCCATCGCTCGGTCATCAACCTGATGGAGGACCATCCCGACCTGCCGACGATCGTCCGTGGATTCGAGGTGGACGCCAACGGCCAGGAGACGTCGGGCATCGCCATCAATTGGCCCCAGTCGGCGGGCAGCATGACGGGCGCCGTCAAACGGATCGAGGATTGCGTCGTACACGACGTGTTCAGCCAGAGCGGTGCCGGCTCGTATGAATACGGGATCGTAGTCAGCAGCGGTTGGGGCGGCCACCGGCGCGTCAGCAACGTCGAAATCCTCGATTGCGAGGTGTACAACATCTCGCGCGGCGGCGTCAACATCTATGCCGCCAACGACGACCCCAATAGCGGGATCAGCAACGTGCTGGTGCGCGGCTGCGAGATCTATGCCACCGGATTGGACCCCAACTATGCCGGGTCGGCGCTCGTCGCCAAGAACCACACGGCGAACGTCGTCTTTGAGTACAACACCGTGCGCGACCCGGTGCGGGGGATCGGCATCGGGATCAGCACGCACGATGCGACCTTCGACGGGCCTGAGAATCTGGTCATCCGGCACAACATTGTCGCCAACAGCGCCCACGCCGGCGTGTATATCCAGGCGGCGAACCTGAGTGTAGAGATCTATGGCAATCTGTTCTCCAATAACCGCTACGAGGGGATCAACTTTGCCAGCGGGTTGACGGGGGACCTGGCGGCGCGGGTATACAACAACACCTTTTACCACAACTATCCGCTCAGTTGGGGCAGCGACGTGCGCGTCTATGACAACAGCGCCAACATCTCGGCCCTGGAGTTTACGAACAATATCATCTATACCACCGGCGCGGTCGCCAACACCCGCAGCTTGTTGGACACCGCCGGAAGAATCACGCAGCACACCCACAACCTCTACTACCGGCCCGGCGGGGGAACGCTCGTCGTCGCCCAGGGAAGCTCGTACTACGCCGGCAACATCACCGCGTGGGAACCGACCGCATTGACCGCCGACCCCCTTTTCAGAGACCCCTCCGACCTGCCGTCAGGGTTTACCGGCCTTTTTGGGGTGGACATTCGCCCCAACAGGGAGGGGCTGAACATCACGGCCGCCTCTCCGGCGCGAGACTCGGGCGCCACGCTGCCTGCCCCATACGAGCGTAGCATCAACAGCGTCATCCGCCCCTGCGGCGCCGGGTGGGACATTGGCGCGTACGAGTTCACGCCGTCGCTGACGCTGCACGGCGCGCCGGGCAACCGGGCCGTGCGCCTGACCTGGCGCGTCGACGTGACCCTGCCCGCCACGACCACCTGGACGATCCGCTACGACGGCCCGGCCGGCGACCAACCCTCGCCTGTCGCCGGCCTCCCCGAACCGGCGCGCGCCTACACCCTCACCGGCCTGACCAACTATACCTGGTACACCGTCACCCTGCACGCGGTGGGCGCGACGCCGCTGTCCGACACGGTGCGCGTGATGCCCACCGACCGCTTCATCTATCTGCCGCTGATCACATCAAAAAAATCGTATCTACTCAGCCCTGTCTCCGATGCGTCGTTGCGAGGAGACCGCAGGCCGACGGCCTGCCCAGAGCGTAGCGAAGGGAAGTAACACCCTCCGTCGACCGGGGAGATTGCCTCGCGGTCTCCGACAGCTCGCAATGACACAGTTACAAAAAATCTTTGCTTAAGGAGAATCAATTGAAAACGCAGACATGTTTCAAGAAAGGCTTCTCAGTGGCCATGTTGGTATTGTTGGGCGGGGCAGTGATGCATCCTATGCTAGCCGCGCCCGCCGCTCCAGTTCTCGCAGCCGACGCCCCGGTCGTTTCTGTGGCGGCCGCGGCGACCGCAACGAGCAACGCTGACTGGGAACCCCCCATCGGTATTCCCTGGCCCGAGTTTGGC
>DSAR01000172.1 GCA_011046405.1 Chloroflexota bacterium
GAGATGGTCGGCGGGGTGTTCGCGCCGGATGCAAAGACCGTGATAGTGAAAGATTGGGTGTCGGTCAGGCCACCGCTATCCTCCACGAGCAACGCCACCGTGTGCTCGCCCACGTCGTCGTTGGTGGGCGTACCCGCAAGCGCCGCCGTGCCGTCGCCGTGATCGGAGAGCTGGAGCCAGCCGGGCAGCGTCGGCGCCGTGATAGTCAGTGTATCGCCGATGTCCACATCTTCGGCGACGACGGTGTAGGTGTAGACCGCGTCCTGCGTCGTCTCCGTGACCGGTTTGCTGACGAAGATCGGCGGGTCGTTGACGTTGTGCACGGTGATGGTGAAGGATTGCGTGTCGGTCAGGCCGCCGCTGTCCTCCACGAACAGCTCCACCGCGTGCTCGCCCACGTCGGCGTTGGTGGGCGTACCCTCAAGCGTGGCCGTGCCGTCGCCGTGATCGGAGAGATGGAGCCAATCGGGCAGCGTCGGTGCCGTGATAGTCAGTGTATCGCCGATGTCCACATCTTCGGCGACGACGGTGTAGGTGTAGACCGCATCCTGCATCGCCTCCGTGACCGGTGTACTGGTGAAGGTCGGCGGGTCGTTGACGTTGTGCACGGTGATGGTGAAGGATTTCTCGAAGGTCGCTTGACCGTCATCGGTGCGAACGCGGATAGTGTAGCTATTCTTGGTTTCGTAGTCAAAAGATTCGGCAGTCTGAAGCGTAGCGCTAACGATAGCAAAGGCGTCGTTATCGTCATCCCCCAGGCCGCTGACTAGCGTATAGATGTGTGTGTCGTCGTCCAGATCCTCTGTGCCGAGTACGCCGACGGCTGTGCCGGCCGGCTGATTCTCAGCCACGCTGGCGGAACTCAGGCTGATGTCAGAGGGATTGTAATCGTGTGGGTCGGTGCCGGCCTGATATTCTTCCAGGTTGGTCAAGCCGTCGTCGTCCGGGTCCTCGTCAGCGTCGCTGGGATCGAGCGGATCGAGGCCGTTATCCACCTCCCAGCCATCGGGCATGCCATCGCTATCGGTGTCGGGATTGTTCGGATCGGTGCCGGCCTGATACTCTTCCAGGTTGGTCAAGCCGTCGTCGTCCGGGTCCTCGTCAGCGTCGCTGGGATCGAGCGGATCGAGGCCGTTATCCACCTCCCAGCCATCAGGCATGCCATCGCCATCGGTGTCGGGATTGTTCGGATCGGTGCCGTAGAGGTTGACCTCATCTCCATCGGTCAGGCCATCACCGTCGGTGTCCGGGTCAAGGGGATCGGTGTTGTAGATGTTAATTTCATCGTAATCGGTCAACCCATCACCATCGGTATCCGGGTCGAGCGGATCGGTGCCATAGGTGTTGACTTCCTCGCCATCGGTTAACCCATCGCCGTCGGTGTCGGGATTGTTCGGATCGGTGCCTAAAGCGGCCTCGGTCGCATTGGTCAGGCCATCGCCGTCGTTATCGAAGGGAACGGCAACTGTATAGCTATCCGTCGCATCGGTGCCGTAACCGTTGCCGGTGGTCAGCAGGACGATGTAGGTGCCGGTGGTGGGGAAGGTGTGGGTCACGACAACGTCCGTCGTGACGAGCGGCGGGCTGCCGTCATCGAAGTTCCAGGTAAACGTGACGGGTTGAGCGGCCGAGGCCGGCGTGTAAACAGCGGTGAAGACGGTCTCCCAGTCGCTGTAGTCCGTCTCCGGCGCGAAATCGAACCCGGTCTCTGAAACTGGCTCGTACACACCGATGAAGTCGGAGAAAAGCGCGTCATCGTAAGGATTCTCCACGGTGAGATGGACGGTATGTTCAACGCCTTCCGTGTAGAGATGCGTGACGGTTGGCTCTGATGTCACGAGGATAGGAGAACCGTCGCCGAAGTCCCAGGTGTAGGTGATCGGCAGCGTGGTATCGATGGATGTGTAATCGGCGACGAAGGTGACGTCCTCGCCGGTAAGCGCAGGCCGCGGCGCGTAGTCGAATGTGGCGGCGGTCACGGCGGGCCAGGCGTTGAGGCGGACATCGTCCACGTACCAGCGCAACTCGGATTGGGCAGCGGCATTGAAGCGAAATTGCACGTCTGAGGTCTCGCCGTAGTCGCTCAGGTCGATCAACTGGGTCTCCCAATGTGTGGTGGCATCCACGTAAGTGACCACATCGGTCCAGTTCACGCCATTAGTCGAGACCTGCAAAGGGCTTGGGTTATTTTCGTAGCAAGTTTTGAAACTGAGCATTGGCTTGGCATAGTCCGAAAGATCGACAGGGATAGAAGTCAGCGCACCACCGTAGGAGCCATTGGCTCCCCATGCATGTGAGTAGCTATGCCACACATCATCCTGCACATTCCACAACAAATCCGCCGACCATTGATCCGGTGAACTGCCCTCGACCACGACGATGATCTCATCCCAGCCGCGCCCGTCTGGACGGCTGGAATCTAGGCCGTGATCGTCGAACTGTTGGAACTTGATTTGGAAGTCAGACCCCAGGGTCATCCCAGCCGCGGCGGCTTCAGCCGCCAAGTCGATGGTGTAGTGGAGCCAGACGCCATCTTCCTGATCCGGGATGTTCAGGACAGGATGCCAGCGCGTTCCATCGTCGCTGATAGCGACGCCATCGGCGTTATAACTGTCGGTAAACTCCCCATCAAAGTTGTGTGGTTCGTCACTAAAATCCGCGTGGTAGAAAGATAAGGTTGCCTCGTCAGCCCCGGATAGATCTACGGCCCAAATCGCCTCATTCAATGTATATCTATAATTAACCGAGCTATCCATCAATAGGGCGTAGGCGCCAACGGCGGCGCCGTAATCGCTTGTGATCTGGATCCGCCCCGCACTATTCGAGGAGGCGGTCGTCCAGGCTGCACCCAACACGCCCGTTTCGAAGCTCTCGCCGGCAATAATCCAGTTCTCCATATTATCGGAGAAAATGGTCGTTGCCGGGGCCAGGGCTGCCGCCTGGAAATCGTCGTATCCATAGGGGGCAGTCATGTAGGCGACATCGACTTCGTCAAGAACGTTATAGGTATTTCCTGATAACGCTTTGAGAGCGACCAGCTTATACGGACCATCCACGCGATGCTCGTTGATAGTCCGGCCATCAAAGGCGAGGGAGAGGCTTTGGATACCTTCGCTAAGCATTTGGGGCTCGCCAGCCGCCCAGGAGATGAGTGAGCCATTTACATCGGCTAACCAGCCTTCAAGGCGATAGACGACTCCTCCCTCCCCGGCCTCGACCTCTACACTGACCGTAACGATCAGTTCATCGAACTTACCGTCTCCGTCCGTATCCACGCCGACGTCAGTGTAGCCCGTGTTGGTGATGACAAACATAGGTTGAATGCCGGAAGAGCCGTTGCCCGGCGTCGCCCCACCGACGTGGATCGATTTGGCGCTGAACGCAGGGATATCTCCAAGATTATACGACCCCTTCATCCCGTCAACGACCTGGTCGGCAGCATTGCGAACGTGCACGTGTTGCAAGGTGTAGGGGCCAACGGTTCCCCGCAACCCCTCAAATCGCAACCTAACCCCTGATCTGGAGCCCGACCAAAAGGCTTGATTAAGCATCTTTCCCTGGCCATCGAACAGAATAGCACGAACGGTGTACGTATCCGGCGTTTCGATTTTTAGGGTGGTGTCCACAAGCAGCGCGTCGGCATATCCGTCGCGGTCCATGTCGGTGGCGCGGTACTCATAATCACCCGACAAACTCGCCCCGGTGACGCCAAAAGCGCGATACTTATAGGGGAATGTTTCGTAGGCGGGTCGCACGTGATCCAGCGTATTTTCTGCAAAATCGTCAGGGGCGGGATGATCAACATCGGTCACCCACAAATCGGCCAGGATATAGGGGCCATCCTCTTTATTCATGTAGATAGACATACCATCGAAAGGTAATGTTATCGTATGGCGTCCCTCTTCGAGATCGACCTCACCGAGGGCTTCGGAGACGTCACCTACGAGCTGTCCTTTAATCCAATACGTGCCGGCTTGTTGTACTTTCACCTGGATGTCAAACGCCAGTTGGTCGAAGCGGCCATCACCGTCTAAATCCACACCATAATCTGCCACGACCTGATCGAACTGAATGGCTGAAGTTGCTGCCCGCTCATTGATATCCAAGAAAGTTGTTGTCGCCGTAGATGTCGTCTCGGGTGGATCTGGCCAATCTTCAGGAGGTCTCCCGATCACTTCGGGTTCGCTTGGCCAGCCATAGTAGTCAACGAGCCGCGTCTCATACCAATCTTGCTTGATAATTTGTCCCTCTTTGTTGCTTTTATCAAACTGCCAACTGGCCAAGCGGAAATCATCCGCCCCTGACCAACCGCCATCGCGCGTCTCAACCCAATTCCAGTTCTCGCCTCCCGCGTAGACGCCCCAACCGGAAGCATACCAGCCCGAGGTGTGCTGTAGCGGATTGTAACCGCCTTCCACGTACGAAGTGCTACACGGCCCCTCATTGGTTCTATAGCCGCGCATGACGTACCAATTCCAAGACCCAGAGGACGGCTTTGTCCACACCTCCGTCGCGTGGTCAAACGTGGAGGTCTTCCAATCCACGAACACAGGACGGGCAGGGATACCCGCCGATCGGTTGAAAGATGTCAACAAATTCGCGATGTTTGTACATTCGTTCTTGTAGATATATGGATAACATTGATTGGGGTTCAATACACACCACGAATTACCCAGTGGGCGGGGATGGCCAAAACATGTCACTTGATCCACACGCTCTCCCAGGGCATTGGCGGCCCCCCAGGTAGTGGTGTGGCCATTGATCGCTGGCATAACGTGATTTTCAAAAACGAAAGCATAATAATGTTGAGTATCGTAACGCCAAACGTACCCTCGATTGATCTGCTCTCCAACCGGAATCCAGTCGTCGTCATGATGATCATATAAGAGCTTGCCATTATTATCCCTATCGTAGAAGCCAAGAGAGGTTGTATCCCGCGCATCTTCCGAGTTGCTATCATAGGCAAAGGAGTCAATGAAAGCTTCGCTTACGCCCGTAGGCAGTTCAAAGATGACGTACAGTTTCAAGCTTTCACTCCAACTGCCATCTTCGACGGTGAGCGTGTAGGTGCCAACCGTGCCATTCGCAGGCACGTGGATTCGCCATCGTCCGGCGCCAGGATCGCGCTCGGCTGATAAGGTGGTCAGGCCGCTGATGCTCTTACTGATCTCGAAATCCGCGTTCGCCGGCCCGCCAACGGAAAAGGTCGTTCCCCGGCGCACGATAACGGCCTCCACGCCCCAAGGGCCATAAGGATAGGGAAGCGCGATGTAGTTATCGCCGTAGCGTTGCCAGACGTGATATTGGCTGGTCTGGAAGTCTTTTTCGTACTCCACGTAGATGCCGGGGCTGCGATCATCGAGAGGGTCTGTGCCGTATAATTTTTCCTGGCCGTCGGTGAGACCATCGTCGTCGCTGTCAGCGTCCAATGGATCGGTATAGAAGGGGCCGCCTGCTTCATTATACCACCCGGCCTCCTCAATAGCGTCGGGCAGACCATCGCCATCGGCATCGGCGGAGAGATCGCCCCATTCTTGAGCATAGACTGGAGTCATCCACGCAAAAGCCGTAAACATCAACCAAACAAGAGCGACGAGAAAGTAGACAAAGTGTTTTTTTATTAAAATCACCGGCATCCTCCTTAAGCTTACATAGGTGAGTAGATTTCATCACTCGCAATCAAACATATGACGTATCTTCTCAATAACACGGGGATATGCAGAGCGAAATGCATGCACCTTACTTTTACCCCAATTTTTTGAGAAGATACCATATGACTTTTTTACCCATTATAGGGCCTAACCAATAGAATCTTTGTACAGCAAGCAAGAATTTGGTGGTCAAAGGCTCCTTTTTGGCTCTGGCTCTGCCAGGTTAGGAAATAGATGTAGCAAAAACGTATCGAAAGAGTGAATTTAAGCTTAAAAAATATCTTCTCAATAAGTTGGGGAGTTGTGGCCGGTCTCCCGACCGAGCCACAGCGGGCACGGTCAGGAGACCGGCCCGAGCGAGTTTGCCCCGGTTTATTGAGATGATACCTTAAAAACGGCATTTGTCACAACCAGGCTCGCCCACCGAAGCGACGTTCTTAAATATCATGGGCAGGTAAAGGTAGATATCGCCTGATTGGGAGAGCAAGCGAAACATCATCGCATCGGCGGAGGTGGTATAATCTGCGTCGGTAGACGTCAGCGTCACGCTCCCGCTCATCCCTTGGCTGAATACGAACGCACCCAGGCTGATCCATCTAGCATCTTTCGCGCGCTGATCCAATGTCAAGATCTGGTGTCCGCCAATATGATTGACCCTGTATTGCGCAGATGACGTCCGGTTTGGATACCCGGTCCACCGTACCAGAACTTCGTAGATACCAGCTTGGGCGAGATTGGGCGTCCAGGCAGCCGTCGCTCCCACTTCGCTTGCATATATGCTGGGCGTGCCCCAAAACCCCTTCCCCTCTGATTCCTCCCACGAACCAGTCGTGCTGAAGCCTACATCATCATTATCTACCACAACGTTGTAAGCCTCTCCAGGCTCCCAGCCATAGTTGACGCGCAAGCTGTATAAGATCGCATCGACCAAGTCATCCATCAGGGTGGTGGCAAACGGTACATCAAGTTGATAATCGCCGCTCTCATCCAGCGCGATCCCGGATTCCTTGGTGTAGTTCACCTCGATCTGGAAAGCATCCAATCCATTCGTCCAGTTGGCATGATGGCCTGAGGTATTAGTCCCGTGATAAAGGATCGTGGACCAACCGCTAAAGTAGGCCGTGATCCAGGTATCGGTGTTCCAACCGCTGACCCAAGCGGGCAAGACGTGCCACACGTCCTCGCCGGTTTGGGCCTTGGTCTTGGCATTGACGACGGCGGCCTCGGGCCAGACGGCATCGGGCGAGGGCCAATCTTGACCATGAAAGAGTTGGTAAGGGATACTGTCTTCGTCCCGCAGCGCGCTTGCGCCCCGGCGGTCATAGAGGGCCTTCATCGTATTGTTGGAGTTGTCCAAAGAGGTCACGGAGGCCGCAAAGCCAATATCGGCGATCCGATCCCAAGGACGGTCTCCTTTACTGGCGTCCAAATCGGTCGTATGGGGATTGATCATCAGCGCCATATCCGCGCCGTACTCGGCTTCAATCCGGCCGATCATCGCATCTATCTCATCGTGGAACTCAAAGTAGGCCGCCCTAGCTTCCGCGTTATCGGGGTGATAGGCCTCCGAATGACCTACCGGGCGGTTGGTGTTGACGTAGTTCCGATTTCCCTGTTGATAGACGACGTAGGGGAGATGCCCGGTTTTCTCATAAAGACGTACCATCAGAACCCGATAGAAGTAATCGCGAAGGAGGGGATCAGCCGCCCAGCCGCCATTTTCCAGATCACCGAGTTGCTTCCACCCACCATGCCCAACGGCGAACATCAATGGCATATCCCCATCGAAGCATTCGACGTACTCTGGATCGTTCGCGTGGCGGGATGCGCTAGACGGGATAACTGTTAGGTTGATCGCCAAAATCACGAGCAGCAAGAGCGCCCCACCCCGTAAGATCTTAGGCATCAGAATAAAACTCCTCGATCGGATTGCCTCTCGCTGATTTCAGAAGTGGTGTAGCGATATTTCCCCGAATCCAGCACCGGAATCACGGTCGGGAACTCGAACTCGACCTGGACATGATCTCCCAGCGCCATCTTTACCGTCCGCTTGATGGTATCTAATCTGGCCTGATCCAACTCACATTCTTTGACAATCCGAGCGACGACCAGATCCAGGGATTTTTGCACCAACTGGAATTGTTTTACGCCCTCCATCCCGAACAGCGGGCTGGCAAATCCGCCCCAGACGCCGCGCCCATCCCGCGTCTGGAACATATCGATGCGTCGCCCCTGGACTAGATCCATCAACGGTAACTCCCGACCACAGGGACAACGCTCACGGCTGCTCCACGCGCCCATATCCTCGATACTGTAGCGAATAAAAGGCATGCCGTAATTGTTCAGGTTGGTCACCACGATGTGGCCAGTTTCACCCGGCGCGGTGGGTTCGTTGCCCTCTAATTCCCGTAGAATCTCGATATAAACATTCTCGATGCTGGTATGTAAGGTAGTATGGGCGTCACACTCGCAAGCGATGCCTCCCAACTCGCGCGATCCGTAGCGGTTAAACATCTTGCCGGCGAAGACCTCCTCGATGAACTGGCGCTGCGCGGGGTAAAGCACCTCGGCCGAACCGAAGATCGCCTCGAATTTGATGTCGTCCATGTTATGCTCACGCACGAACTCGGCGAAGCGGTAGACGCTGGAGGGATAGCCAAACAGAATGCGCGGGCGGCGCTTTCTGATCTGCGCGGCAAACGTGCCCATACTCTCTTCCGAAAGTACATAAGCGGTCGTCAGGAAGCGGTTGAGCACCCAGTCCATCAACTTGACGCGGATCGATTGCGCCGTCTGCACCTCGAAGCTCGCGCCC
>DSAR01000012.1 GCA_011046405.1 Chloroflexota bacterium
ACTGAAGGTTTTCCTGCGAGACGTGACCGACGCCGCCGTCCGCACGTGGGCCCCGCCGCTCCTGCACGTGGTGACCCAGCGCGACGACCCGGCCCTGCGGGCCTGGTTGACGCAACTGTTCACCACCGGCAAACCACCCATCGTCGACGCGCCCCCGGAGAATCTGAAGAAATTTCAGACCGAACTCGCTAACTGGCAAGAAAAACTCCTGGGCGGCGCCGAAGAACCGTTCCGCATATGCTTCCGCCTGGAACCGCCCGAATCACCCGAACAGGGAGAAGAGACGGCGATATGGAACCCACTGGACGCCTGGACACTGCGCTTCTTCATCCAGGCCCGCGACGACCCCAGCCTGCTGGTGCCGGCGAGCATGGTCTGGCGAGAACAGAGCGCCACGTTGCGCTACCTGGATCGCCGTTTCGAAAACCCCCAGGAGAAGCTCCTGACCGGGTTGGGACAGGCAGCCCGTTTCTTCCCACCCCTGGCCGATAGCCTGCGAACCACATCCCCTGAAGCCAGTTACCTGGACACCCAGCAGGCCTACACCTTCTTGCGCCAAGCCGCCCCCTTGCTCGAACAGAGCGGTTTCGGCGTCCTGGTGCCGCCGTGGTGGGAAAAGCGACACAGGCAATTGGGCGTGCGAGCCACCATCTCCCCGGCCGACACCGACGGACAGGGGATCCTCAACTTGGACGCCCTGGTCAAGTTCCGCTGGCAGGTCGCCCTGGGCGACCAGGCCATTGAACCAGAGGAGTTCTCGCGCCTGGCCGCCCTCAAATTGCCGCTGGTCCAGGTGCGGGGAGAATGGGTTGAACTCCAGCCGGAACAGGTGGAAAAGGCCATTCGCTTCTGGGAAAAGCAATCCGCCGAGGAGGAAGTGACGCTGCGTCGCGCGCTGCAAGTGGGGTTATCGGAAGAGGGCGAGACCGGCGCGTTACCCATCGTCGACATCGAAACGAGCGGGTGGATCGACGACCTGATGCGCCAACTGCGTGGCAATGAACACCTGGAAGCATTACCCCCGCCCGACGGGCTGACCGGTCAACTGCGTCCCTACCAGGAGCGCGGCTACGCCTGGCTGGATTACCTTCACCGGTGGGGATTGGGCGCCTGCCTGGCCGACGACATGGGCCTGGGCAAGACGATCCAGGCCATCTGCCTGATCCTGCACGATGTGGAGGAAAAGCAGGTCGACGAGCCGGTCCTCGTGATCTGCCCCACATCAGTGGTGGGGAACTGGGCGCGAGAGATCGCCCGTTTTGCCCCATCACTGCGGACAGTGATCCACCACGGCGGCGACCGAGCGCAAGGAACCGAGTTCGTCGAGCAGATCAGGCAAAACGAGCCAGCCCACATCGTCATCAGCACCTATGGCCTGGCCCGCCGGGACGAAGAGACGCTGCGCCAGATCGACTGGGCCGGCATCGTCCTGGACGAGGCGCAGAACATCAAGAACCCGGCGACCAAACAGACCCAGGCCATCCGGCGCCTGAAGGCCGGTTACAAAGTCGCTCTCACCGGCACGCCGGTCGAAAATCGCCTGTCAGAACTGTGGTCGATCATGCAGTTCCTGAACCCCGGCTACCTGGGATCGCAGCAATCCTTCCGCACCCGTTTCGCCCGGCCCATCGAGCGCTACCAGGACTCCCAGGCAACTCGCCGACTGCGCAAACTGGTCCAGCCCTTCGTCATGCGGCGCGTCAAGACCGATCCGAGCATCATCCAAGACCTCCCCGAGAAAATGGAGAACAAGGTCTTCTGCACCCTGACGCCGGAACAGGCCACGCTCTACCAGGCGGTGGTCCAGGAAGCGCTGGACCAGGTGGAGGCGGCCGAGGGCATCCAGCGCCGGGGGTTGGTGCTCTCGATGCTGACCCGCCTGAAACAGATCTGCAACCACCCCGCCCAGTTCCTGGGCGATGGTTCGGTGCTCCCCGATCGCTCGGGGAAGCTGGCCCGCATGGGTGAGATGCTGGAGGAGGTGCTCTCGGTCGACGAGCGGGCGCTGATCTTCACCCAATTTGCTGCTATGGGGACGTTGCTCCAGGCCCACCTGCAGGAATTGTTCGGCGGGGAAATCCTGTTCCTCTACGGCGGGACGCCAGCCAAGCAGCGCGACCGGATGATCGCCCGCTTCCAGGAAGAGCGACACGGCCCCTCGATCTTCATCCTCTCCCTCAAGGCCGGTGGGTTGGGACTGAACCTGACCCGGGCCAACCACGTCTTCCACTTCGACCGGTGGTGGAACCCGGCCGTGGAGAACCAGGCCACCGACCGGGCGTTCCGCATCGGGCAGACGAAGGACGTGTGGGTGCACAAGTTCATCTGCGCCGGCACGCTGGAAGAGCGGATCGACGAGATGATCGAGAGTAAAAAGGCCCTGGCCGAAAGCGTCATCGGCTCCGGCGAAGGCTGGCTGACCGAACTGGACACCGAGCAATTGCGGCAGTTGGTCACGTTGAGCCAGGAGGCCATCGGCGACTAGTTCACCCGCCAGCCAGGAACTTATGAAAATGAAAACAAAAACGGGATATGCCCATCATTTGCTGACCTACCTCCTCTTGACCCTCTTGACCCTGGTCTTGACCTTCGCCATTGAGCCCCCCCCAACCCACGCCCAACCGGTCATCCCACCGGTGTGGGACATCGTCTACGACGACTTCGAGGGCGACTCGCTGGATAGCTGGTACCAGTCAGGGACCTTCGAACTCGTCGATGGCGGCGGATACGGCGGCACGACCGGCCTGGAAGTCTCCGTCGATTCGGCCGCGAGCGTGCTGTACCAGACCGACGTCGCCCGCGCCACCGAGGGTTACGTGACGTTCTGGTTCAACCCCAACGGCGTCTCGATCCCTGATGCCGGCACATCGTGGGCGCCCGGCAAGTCGATCTGCATCGCAACCGTCGTCCACAGCGGTGATTGGTGGCCCCCGTTGGTCGCGTTGTACGTGCGCCGGCCGACCGGTGAGGGATACCAGGCTTACCTGGCCTGGCCCGACGACGCCAACGATGCCAACAGTCGTCACTTCGATTACGACTCTCCCTACGAGTTCGACCTGGTCGACGGCTGGCAGAAACTCACCATCGGCTACAGGATCGACGAGTGGGTAGCGGTCTGGCGCGACGGCGAGTTGATGCGCCACGCCACCGACGTCGTCCACGCCGACCCCTACGGCGACATCGTGCAGTTAGGCAAGACCAACCCCACCCAGAACGATCCCTCCGGCGCGCTGCGCTTCGACGAATACGCCTTCCAGGTGCCCCGGGTGGACGACCTGTGGGTTGATGCCGAAAATGGCGACGACGGCAACGACGGCCTGACGGCGGGCGCTGCCTTCCGCACCATCCAGGCGGCGGCCCACGTCGCCGGGCCGGGCACGAGCGTCCACGTCATGCCCGGCGTCTACCGCGAGACAGTGCGGCCGGCGTTGAACGGCAGCCCGACCGAATCACAATTGTACGTCGCCGAGAACGGGCCGGGCACGGCGGTCCTGCGCGGTTCGGAACCGTCCTCCGCCATGACCTGGACCCAGATGACGGCCAACACCATCGGCCTGCCGCCCGGCGTGGACCCGACGAAGATCTACAGCGCCGATCTCTCGGCCTGGAACCTGGAGAAAGCGCCCCGCTTCGTGGCCCAGTTGGACGACGCCGGTGAGACGATCACCCGCCTTCCGCTGGCCCGGGAACCGGACTGGACCGTGTCGACCGAGTGGAAACACGCCGAATTCTGGTGGGCGGCCGACGGCGGTTCCGACGTCGCCGGGTGCGATCCCAGCACCGACGACGACCCCAGGTGCGACCAGCCCTGGCGCTCCACCCTCCAACTGACCGACCGCACCGACGACGCCGAACCGGCCGGGATCGAAGCAGGCAACCTCTCGACCCTGGGCGACCTCACCGGCGCGACCCTGGTCGCCATCGACACCGTACAGGGCCATTACGTCTACCGCCGGCGCATCGTGGCCCACAACGTGGGGGCCGGTCGCGTCACCGTGGACCAGGTCTGCGAGCACGACGGGGGAAGCGGCAATCCCGGCCTGGGATGGGGCAGCAAGTACTACGTGGAGAATCACCCCGCCCTGCTGGATACGCCCGGTGAGTGGTGGTACGACGCCCAGAGCGGCCGCCTCTACATCTGGCCCCTCGAGGCCGGCGACCCCGCCACGATGAACGTCGAGATTTCACGGCGGGATCGGGGCTTCAACTTGCAGAACCGCTCCTACGTGACGTTGGACAGCATCGACGTCGAATTGGTCAACGAAAACGGCATCCACCTGGTCAACCACTCCACCCACAGGGCCTACGGCAACACCGTCCGCCGCACCACCATCCGCTACGTCAACCGGGGCGTCGACCTGGAGCAATCGGTGCGAGCCAGCGCGCCGGCGGCCAACGTCATCGACGGTTTCACACTGGAGAATTCGGAGATCAGCCACGCCGACTCTCTCGCCATCCGACTGATCGATTGGTGGGAGAACAGCGCCGATCCCGACGCCTTCACCCGCTCCGGCATCCGGAACACCGTCATCCGGAACAACGAATTGCACCACATGGGGTTCCGCACCGACAGCCAGAACGCCGTCGGGATGTCCTTCATGTTCGCCAACCAGCTGCGCTTCGAGGGCAATCACGTCCATCACGTGGCCCACAACGGCGTCCAATTCTCCAAGTCGGTCATTCAATCGCCCAAGACTTACGACTTTTCGCCGGACGAGATCAAGACCGGTGAGATTCTCATCAAGGATAACGTCTTCGAGAAAGCGTGCCAGTTGACGACCGATTGCGGCGCGGTCAAATTCTGGGGCGCCGAGCCCGACAATCACGTCTTCCGCGACGTGCTCGTCACCGGCAACGTCTTCCGCGACACCTTCGGCTGGTCCTACGTTTCGGAGAAGCGGGGCAGCGAGGAGCAAGGCTGGTGGTACGGCGGTGCCGAGAGCGACGTGCAGGGGATGGGCGGCTTTGGCCTGTACCTGGACCACGTCAGCGGCCTACACGTCTACCGCAACGTGGCCTACAACAACGCCTACGCCAACTTCTTCTTCCACGCCACCTGGCGCGACGGTCCCATCATCTACTACAACAACGTGGCGGCCAACGCGCTCTATGGTTTCAGCCTGGGCGGCGCGAGTTACGACACCCACCCCAGCGTCGACACCCAAGTGGTCAACAACGTCCTGATCAACAACGAGGGGTACGGCATACGCCACTTCGATCGTGATGGCGTCTACGGCAACATGAGCATCGATCACAACCTGTATCACAACAATGGCTGGCGCACCCGCGACGAGGGCGGGATGTGGCACACCGGCGCGATGGCGGCCTACGTGGTGGATGGTCCCGACGGCCATTACAAGACACTGGCCGACATCCAGGCCCACACCGATTGGGAGGCCCACGGCGTCGAGGGCGACCCGGCCTTCCGGGATTACGACGTCGCCGATCACGACCTGCACGATGGCTCCTGGCCGGACTTTCGCCTGACGTCCGCCAGCCCGGCCCGCAACCAGGGCACCGAGCGCCTGCCAGATTCGCTGACGGCGTTGCTGGATTTTTTCGACGTGGACGACGTGCGCGTGGGCCCGGCCTTCGACATCGGCCGTTACGAGAGTGGTTTCGAACTCGTGACCACGCCGCCGGCCCGGGCGATACCGCCGGGCGGCGCCGCCCATTACCAGATCAGCGTCGACCCGCCGGACGCGCCCTACACCGTCGCGCTGACCGTCACCATGCCCTCGCCCTACCTGAACGCCGCGTTGAGCGCGCCCGCCATCGTCCCGGGAGAGGCGCTCACCCTCACCCTGAACGATACCCACACCGGCACCTCGCTGCTGCCCGGCCTGGTCTACACCATCCCCATCACGGGCACCGGCAATGGCTATGGGCAGCACGCCAACGTCCGGCTGCTGGTGGGCGGGGCCCGCGTGTACCTGCCCTTGATCGTGAGGGGTGATTAGAATGTTGGATAGGACGCAGAAGAACGCAGAAAAACGCTGATTTTCTCTAGGGAAGCGTTGAGATGACTTATAATTTTAGCCAGACATGCACGATTTCAATAAGCATCCTAACATCGCTGTCGATGGCGCTCGCCGCCTGTGGGGGAAGTTTGGACACCCCGCCCACGGCGACGAGCCAGCCCAGCACGCCGCCGACGCTTGCGGCAACCGAGTCAAGCACCGAGACGTCCGTGGCGCTGGCACACACCATCGAGATCAGCCCCACCCGGCTGACGGTGCCGGCCGGGATGTGGGCCCGCTACGAGATCGTCGGCCTCCCCGGCTGGGACGGCGCCAGTGCACCCGCGTGGGCGGCCGGTGATCAGGCCGGCGACGTTGAGGTCACGTTCTTGACCGACTGGGGATCGCCGGCGGCGGGTATGTTGCAAATTCACGTCAAGGGGGACGCACTGGCAAACGAGCAGTGGGGATCGACACGCACTATCGCCATCACGGCGACGACGCCGGGGCGAACGTGGCACGCCCGGCCAGAGATCGACGTCGTCCCCTGCGAGCCGGCTTTCGAGCGCGGGATCTTTACCCGGACGCTGGGCGATCACGGCGTCCCCCGGCGCACCGGCGGGCCGACGACCCTGACCTACGGCATCGTCTCGGCGCCGATGCAGTTCTGCGAGGGCCAGGCGGGCGGGCGGTTGATCGTGACCGTGACCAAGGCCGCCACCGACGAGGGCGACCCTTTGGCAGAGCCGCCGCGCTTTTCGCTCTACCGTTACCTGGATTGGCCGCCGGAGATCACATTCCTGGGCGGATACATATCGAACGTGGAAGAAGTAGCCCTCGGAAGCCAAGGGCAATTGGCGTGGCGCATCGAGACGGGGGTATACGTGTTATATTTCGATGGACGTCAATTGATCGACGCGGCGACGCCGGTCTACGTGCCCGACCCCGGGACGTTTCCGGCGGCCGCCGTCACCTATCGCATAGAAATTGAGTGAGAGATTATGAGCCGTAAAAGACGCGACTACTGGGGCTATTTCCCCAAGTCAAAGCCCATCCCGGTCAAAAACGGGATCAAGGCCCACACCAAGCGAGGACAGTTCGGCGAGCACTGGTGGGCCCAGCGCTGGATCGAGGTCCTGGAATCCTTCGGGTGGGACAACCGCCTCCGGCGCGGCCGGACCTACGCCCGCAAGGGGCAGGTATTGGGGATCGATATCCAATTGGGGCGCATCAACGCCCGCGTGCAGGGCTCGCGCCGCACGCCGTACTCCGTTCGCATCAAGATCATGCCCCTGACCGACAAACAATGGGAACTGGCTATCGACGCCATCGCTCAACAGGCGCTCTTTGCCGCCCAATTGTTCTCCGGCGAAATGCCGCCCGAGATCGAGCAAGCCATCCGCAGCGCGGGAGTCTCTCTCTTCCCCACCAGTATGGACATCGACATGCAGTGCTCGTGCCCGGACTGGGCCGTCCCCTGCAAGCACATCGCGGCGGTCTATTACCTGCTGGCGGAGGAGTTCGACCGGGATCCCTTCCTGCTGTTCAAGTTACGGGGGTGCACCCGCGAACATCTGATGACGGCTCTCCGGGCCCGGCGCGCGGCCGGCGCTTCAGACGAGGACGAAAACTGGGCCGAGGAGGATCTGGAGGAGGAGATCGTCCCATTGGAGGACTCCCTCGCTCACTTCTGGGAACCCCAGGAGGATAGTGAACGTTCGGCGGAGGATTTCTACGTCACCATCGCGCCCCCCTCGGTCGAGACGGCGCTGCTGAAACGCCTGGGCCCCCCACCCTTCTCCCGCCGCCCCGAGGCCTTCGTGGGCGTCCTGGCCCTGGCCTACGCCACCGTCACCGAGCGGGCGCTGAAGTTGGCCTTCGGCGAGGATCGAGAGGAGAACGGCGAATAATTGATGAAATTACACAGTCACTTCGTAACGACTCAGGTGTGCTGTGGCCGCTCTGCCTACATGTGCTGTGGCCGCTCTGCCTACATGTGCTGTGGCCGCTCTGCCTACATGTGCTGTGGCCGGTCTGCCTACATGTGCTGTGGCCGGTCTGCCTACATGTGCTGTGGCCGGTCTGCCTACATGTGCTGTGGCCGGTCTCCGACCGTGCCACCATCCGTCACCGCCAGCCGCAGGCAGCCCTTCCTTTCAACCTGGCACGTCGACAACGGGCGCGGTCAGAGACCGACCCGAGCAGACGTGAGTGGGCGGTTGCGCCGCTTCTACGTTATCGTCGCGCTTATCCTGGTGGGACTTGTCACCGCATCATGTGATCCCTTGCCGCTGCCAAGCACGCCAACGCCGACTTCGACGCAGCCGAAAACAACCCCGGCAGTCCCACCAGCGACCGCCACTTCGACGTCCCTGCCCACACCGACCCGTACGTCCACGTCTACCTCTACGCCAAAGCCGTCGCCAACGCCGACACATGTGCCGACAATGACACCGCCCCCAACCGCCACGCCGACGCCGCTGCCAACTAC
>DSAR01000105.1 GCA_011046405.1 Chloroflexota bacterium
CGAATGAGGATGGCTTCTTCCTGCTCCTTGCCGCGCCCAGCGTCGAGGTGGATCAGACGCGGGTGATCCCCCGGGACGTGATCCTGGTGCTCGACACCTCCGGCTCGATGGATGGAGAGAAGATCGAACAGGCGAAAAAGGCGCTGGCCTACGTGTTGGAGCGCCTGAACCCCGAGGATCGTTTCAACGTGATCGCCTTCTCGACCGGCCTGCGACAGTACGCGCGCGACCTGCGGCCCGTCTCCGAGGCCCGCGAGGCCATCGCCTGGGTGGCGCGCCTGGAGGCCCTCGGCGGCACCGACATCAACCGGGCCTTGCTGGAAGCGCTGGCCCAGGCCGATGCGGAGCGCCCGGCGGCGCTCATCTTCCTCACCGACGGCCTGCCCACTGAGGGGGTGACCGAGATCGGCCGGATTTTGGCCAACGTGGAGAGCGCGGCGTCGGACAACGTGCGGCTCTTCCCCTTCGGCGTGGGCAACGACGTCAACACCCTCCTGCTGGATACCCTGGCCGAACGACACCGGGGGAGCGTGACCTACGTCCGCCCTCACGAGCAAATCGACGAGAAGATCTCCGCCTTCTACGCCAAGATCAAGACGCCGGTGCTGTCCGACATCGCGTTGGACTTCGGCGACGTATTGGTTGACGATACCTATCCCCACCCCCTGCCCGACCTCTTCGCCGGCGCCCAGTTGATCCTGGCGGGTCGTTATCGAGATGGCGGCCCGGCGAAGATCACGCTCTCTGGCCGCGTCGATGGCGAACGGCGCGAATTCGTCCACGAGGGCGCTTTCCGGGCCTCGGGCGGCGACGATTTTATCCCCCGCCTGTGGGCCACGCGCAAGATCGGCCATCTGCTGACCCAGATCCGGCTCCACGGCGAGCGGCGGGAGTGGGTGGACGCCATCGTCGATTTGAGCGTCCGTTATGGGATCATCACGCCCTACACCTCGTTCCTCATCGAAGAGGATGACATCTTGACGGCGCGAGGACGGGAGGAAGCGGCGGAGCGCTTTATGGCCATGCCAACGGCCGCCGCCTACGGCGCGCCGGCGGCCGAAGCGGCCGACGGTCAATCCAAGATGCGCGAGGCGGAGGCGGCCGCGCCGCTGCCTTCCGCCGGAGGGGCAAACGAGGGCTCCGCCAGCGCCGTCCCGGTGCGACACGTGGGCAGCAAGACCTTCAAGCGGCAGGATGGCGTCTGGATCGACACCAGATTCGATCCCTCGCGTATGACGACGGTTGAGATCGGATTTGGCTCGGCGAATTACTTCGACCTGTTGGCCGCCCGGCCCGGCTGGGGCGACTACTTCGCCCTGGGCGAGCGGGTGATTTTCGTGGCGGAGAACGTGGCTTACGAGGTGGTGGCGGGTGAGGTTGACCCGGCGCCGCTCCCGCCAGCCGACCCCACGGTCGCGCCGGAACCGACGCCTGGCACAGGAGGAGCGACTCCCATAAGCGAAGCGACTTCCATAAGCGGAGCGGCTCCGACCGACAGCGGAGGGGGAACGACGCCGGAGACGGGCGCTCCCTGTGCTGGCGCAACGGCGCTGGGCATCATTTCACTGGCCGCGGTGGCTTTGTGGATACATCGGCAGCGATAAGACGTCCCCCGCCATTGCAGGCGTCGGTGGCGGGGGAATCGCCATTTTTCACTCCTGTTTTTTTGAAAGGGATCTATCGCCGCTCGGCCAGCGTCACCGGGACGGTCTGTTCCTCTCCGTCGCGGATAAAGGTCACCTGAACCGTATCCCCGACCAGGGTCTTCGTCTCCAGGTACACGATAAAATCCTTGGCATTGGTCATCGGCTGACCGTCTATGGCGGTGATGACGTCTCCGCCCACCGGGACGCGCACGTTGCCCATCCGGATGACCCGATCGCCGCCCCGGATACCGGCCTGCTCGGCGGGGCCGTTGGGCGCGACCTGGAGCACAAGCAAACCCTCGTCGGGTACGGCGAGTTCGGCCCGGCGGAAAGCCTCGACCCAGTTGGGCGTCAGCGGGAGGTAATCCACGCCCAGCCATGGATGAGGATAGCGGCCCTGGGCGATCAATTGAGGGACGACGCGTCGCACTGTATTGACAGGCACCGCAAACCCGATCCCGGCCGAGGCCCGGTTGGGGCTGATGATCTGGGAATTGACACCGATCAATTGACCGCGCAAGTCCAGGAGCGGCCCACCGGAGTTGCCCGGGTTGATGGCCGCGTCGGTCTGGATAGCTTCGCCGATGAAGCGCCCGTCGGGGCTCTCGATGATGCGCCCCAGGGCGCTGATGACGCCTACCGTGAGCGTGCCCACCTGGCCGAAGGGATTGCCGATAGCGACGACGAATTGCCCCACCCGCAGGACGTCGGAATCGCCGAGGGGAATGGGCAGGGGCAATGGCTCGGCCTCAACCTCAACGTGGATCACGGCCAGATCATTGGTGGGATCGACCCCGACGATGGTCGCCGGATACGAGCGACCGTCGTCCAGCGTCACCGTCAGTTCCTCGGCGTTTTCGACCACGTGGTAATTGGTGACGATGTGTCCCCCGCTATCGTAAAAGAATCCCGATCCAGATCCCTCTTGCGGGACAGGCCGCAGGAAGAAATCGTAGGTGTAACTGATGCTGGTGATGTTGACGACGGAGGCTCCTGCCTGTTCGTAGACCGCTCCTATTTGCGCCTCCAGCGCGTTAGCCGGTTCCGCGGACGTCGGTGGAATCGCAGGCGGAACCTGGGTGGGAGTGGGAATCGACGTCGGCGTGGCGGTGGAAGCGACGAAGAAGCTTTCGGGCAACTTGCATCCCAATATCGACCCGATGGTGAGAGCGACGATCATAAACGTGACAAAGCGTGACTTGTTCATCTGATGGTCCTCTGAATATCTCTGGGTTTCAATTAGACTTTACGTGCCAAGTACTGTGTTTGGGCCTCACTTCGGGCACATTGTATCATCATCGCTGGTGAAAGTCCACCGACGGAAACGTGTCTTTGGATACGACTATCCCCTTGACGCCTCGCGCCAGACTGTGATAAAATAGCAGCACGGTATCGCCTCAATAAATCGGAGAGGATGTGCGGGCGACTTCGACGCCCGCACATCCCCCATCTCCCCTGCTGATTGAGAAGACACGAGGCACGCCCATGACACGTCTATGAAAAGAGAGGAGAGAGATATGGCCAGGATCAAGCAAGTCATCAAGCGCACTGGCGCCATCGTGCCCTTCAATCAGGATCGTATCACCAACGCCATCTACCGCGCCGCGGTGGCCGTGGGCGGGCGAGATCGCGCCACCGCTGAAAAACTTTCCGACCAGGTTGTGGGGATCCTGGAAGAAAAGTCTCCCCCCGGACACATCCCCACCATCGAGGAAATCCAGGACGTCGTCGAAAAAGTGCTCATCGAAAACGGGCATGCCAGGACGGCCAAGGCTTACATCCTCTATCGAAACGAGCGGGCGCGTCGCCGCCAGGAAAGGGCCGAACGCTCGGCGCACCCCTCAGAGAACATCCCCTGGTACAAGCTGTGGGAGGTGCTCGACTGGGCCGTCGAGCACGATCTCCACACCTACCAGGCGTTGAACGCCCGTATCGCGCGCGGGGAATTTCCCCAGATCGTGCGCGAGACCGACCGGGCCTACAACGAGGATATCACCACCGCCTCGGAGATCATCCGCGAGCGCCGCGACCAGGTCAAGATCGTCATCGTCGCCGGGCCGTCCTCCTCGGGCAAGACCACCACGACGGTCAAGCTCAGCCACCTGCTGAACAAGATGGGCCTGAGCTTGGTCCCGCTCACCGTGGACAATTATTTCTTCGACCTGGAACTTCACCCCAAGGACGAGTTCGGCGATTACGATTTCGAGACGCCACAGGCGCTCGACCTGGAATTGATCAACGAGCACCTGGTGTGCTTGATACAGGGCGAGGAGGTCTCGATTCCGTTTTATGATTTCAAGACCGGCCAGCGCCACGACGAACAGACGCCTATGCAGATAGGCCCCAATGACGTCATCCTCATCGACAGCCTGCACGGCCTCTACCCGCCGATGACCGAGGGCATCGACGACGAGCGGAAGTTCAAGCTCTACATCGAACCGCTGCTGCAGTTGAAAGGCCCCGGTGAGCGGTACGTCCGCTGGACCGACCTGCGGCTGATGCGGCGCATGGAACGGGACGCCACCCACCGGGCCTACGACCGTCAACGGACGTTGGAGCACTGGCACTACGTGCGCGCCAGCGAGATGCGCAACATCATCCCCTACGTCAACCAGACCGACTACATCGTCAACAGCGGCCTGCCCTACGAGCTCCCGGTGATGAAGGCCCGGCTCTTCCCATATTTCGAAACGTGGGTCGAGAAGTATGCGGACGATCCGTTACGGACCGACGCCTTCACCCGCGCAGAGCGCGTCTATCATCTGCTCCAGGTTATCACCGTCGTCGAGGACGACTCCCCCATTCCGCCCGATTCGCTCCTGCGGGAGTTCATCGGCGGCAGTTGTTACGACTACTGATCCGGGACGCTTGTCGACCTCGTCGTCGCCGCCAGCCCGCTCTTCCACCGGGGATCGGCGTCGGCCACGAGGTCGTCAGATGCTTCCTGAACTACGGCGATCTCATCCGGTAGGCCTGCGGTGACATCGACGCCCGCTACCCCGTCTTGACGGCGGTGGCGTAGAAAGCTGGTTCGGAGTACAATATAAGCAGCGTTGGGAGAGAACAGAGACACAATCAGGAGAAAGCCAATGGGGATAGAACAGGGCCAGAAGCGAATCGACACCTGCGACGTGCTCGTCGTGGGAGCGGGACTGGTGGGCGCGGCGGTGGCCGCCCGGCTCACACAAGAGGGATTGGATACGGCTATCCTGGAGGCGCAGGAGATCGCCGGCGGCGCGACTGGCCGCAGTGCCGGGATGGTGCTCACCGGGTTGGCCGGCCACTACAGCTCGGCCATCGACGTATATGGCCGCGAGACCGCCCGGCAAATTTGGGCCCTCACGACCCAGGGGCGCGACCGCCTGGTCGAGACGGCCGAACGACTCGGCGTCCCCTGCCAACGCACCGGCAGCCTGGCCCTGGCCACCGATGAGGCCGCAGCTGGCTTTCTGGAAACATCGGCCCGGCAACTGCAGGAAGACGGTTTCGACGTCGAATTCGAGCCGGGAGACCCGCTGGAGCGGGACTTTCGGGCCGTATTGCGCTATCCCGACGACGCGACCGTAGACGCCGCCGCCCTCACCCGGGCGCTGATCGCCCAGCACGACGTCCTCATACACGAGGGGGCCGAGGTCTATGGCCTGGAGGCGGAACGGGGTGCCAGGGAGAACGGTTTTGAAAAAGGCATTCGTGTCTGGGCCCACGGGCGCACCGTCCTGTGCGGCGCCGTCGTCCTGGCCGTCAACGGTTACGCTCCCCTGATCAACGCCTACTTTGCCGATAAGATCGCGCCCACCCGCAGCCTCGTCTTTGCCACTGCTCCCCTGGATCACGTCGTCCTGGGTCAACCGTGCTACACCGATTACGCCGATTACGCCGATTACGGGTATACGTATTGCCGCCAAATGCCCGACCGCCGGCTCCTCGTAGGGGGTTGGCGCCGGCCGCGCATTCGCTCTCAGGAGGCCAATCAAGGCAGGGACGAGCAGGGACCAGAGGAACTTCTGCAACAGGGGCTGGTGCGTTTTATCTCCCGTCATTTTCCCGACGTACCGTCCGCCAGGATTGACGACGCCCGCCGCTGGTCAGGCATTATGGGGTTCACGGGCAACGGGTTCCCATTGCTCGGTCGCTTGCCCGATCTGCCCGGCGTTTATTTTGCCGTCGGTCTCGGCGGTCGAGGGCTGGCGTGGGCTTTCGTGCTGGCCGAGCGAATAGCAGAGGCCGTCCTGCATCAAGCCGACCCAACGCTCGATTTGCCGCACAAATCACGCAACCCCTAACAGTATTGGGCCCAGTGCACGTGGGCGTCAATCCTGCCACAATTAGCCAAGTATCGACGAACGTATGCTGACAGACGTATTAAGATGATCGTAAACAGACTCACGTGGCAGTTCGCCTGTGTGACAATCACGGTGGCGCTGTCTGGCGCACTGGTCTTGATCGGCGCGCTGGCTCTGGGGTGGAACTCGCCTCGCCCATCGCACCCACCCGATTGGCGCGCTCCCGGTCTCCCACGCGACCTGGAGGCGTCGCCAGGCGAGACGAGCGTCACACTGCTGGAGACTCCCGGCGATGATTCTGTGTCGAACGCTGGGGCGAACTTCACAGCGGAGATGACGGCCTTCTCACCGGATGCCGATCCACTCGATTTCAACGGCTATGGCCTGCTCTACCGGGCCCAGGATCCCGCCAACTACTACGTTTTCGCCGTCGGCAGTGATGGCTACTATGCCGTCCTGCGCGTGGTGGATGGAGCGCCAACTCCCCTGCTCGATTGGCGACAGTTCACCCACGTTCGCCGGGGAGCGGGTCTCAACCGCCTACGGCTGCACTGCGACGAGGCCGTCTGCTATTTCTACGTCAACGACGAGTACGCGACGAGCGTCGAGGATGATGCCTGGTTGCACGGACAGGTAGGATTGTGGGCCTGGGGAACTGGCGAGCAATCCACGTGGGCCCGATTCAGGGATGTACGTATCTGGCGCTAGTGGCGCATTTGTCTTGAAGGCTGTCTCATAAAAGTCGATGGCTCTTTGGGATTTCACATGGCGCTCGGCTCGGATTGCCAAATCCGAGTCACATTTATGGGCAAAGAGAAAAACCCACACATCAGACCAGGCGCGTTGATATGGCTGGGAAGCACAACGTGCAGCGATTCGTATAGCTGAGGTGCTTCCTATGCCCTACACGGCGTCAGTAAGTATAGCCAGCGCAGCGCTCCTTATTGGTTCCGGCTCTGTCCGGGATAGAGGGATAGGATTACAGTTGACAATCGGCCCTGTCGCTGGTATCATCAGCCTGTTATATCTGAAGTTTTCCAATGGATCGTTATTAGAATTCGGAAGTCTCAAAAAGCGCATTGTGCAGCGGATTTTGAGACTACAGCAAATCAATGTTGTCTCTGAGATACTCGGCTGAAGACTTCCGAATTCTTAAGCGGAAAACGCCAGGTTGTATGGTGGGAAAAAGGAAGAAGTGATGCTGTTGAATGACTATCAGGAATTTGAGAAGCTTGATCCAGATGCTATGTTGGCTCGCATCGACGAACTGCCCCAGCAGTGCCAGGCATCATTGGCGCTTCTTCGTGACGTATCGTTGCCCACTGCATACAGTTCGGCGCGGCACGCAGTCATCCTGGGGATGGGCGGCTCGGCCATTGGCGGAGCCCTGTTGCAGGGACTCGTCGCTGGAGCGTGCCAGGTACCCATCACGGTGGTGCGTGGGTATCGGTTGCCGGCCTTCGTGCAGGGCGAGGATTACCTGGTGATCGGCTGCAGCTACTCGGGCAACACCGAGGAAACGCTGACCGCCTTCGGACAGGCGTTGGAACGGGGGGCGTTGTCGGTAGCCATCACCACCGGTGGGAAGTTGGCTGCCCGGGCCGAGAAGCACAGCGCGCCGGTGCTGCGCTTCGATTACGACTCGCAGCCCCGGGCTGCCCTGGGCTATTCGTTCACCTTGCTGCTGGGCTTGTTTGCCCGCCTGGGATGGATAGAAGACCGAAGCGGCGAAGTGGCCGAGGCCGCCGAGATGATGCGTATGCAGCAAGCCGAGATCGGCGCCGACACGCCGGTGGCGCACAACGTGGCGAAGGCATTGGCAGGCGAACTGGCAGGTCGCCTGCCCGTGATCTACGGGGCCGGGTTCCTGGCAGCGGTAGCTAACCGGTGGAAGACCCAGATCAACGAAAACGCCAAGCAGTGGGCTTTTTTCGAGACACTGCCGGAGCTGAACCACAACGCCGTGGTGGGGTTGGGCATTCCAGAGGCAGTGCGCGACCGGGTCACCGTCGTGATGCTGCGCTCGAACCACGATCACCCCCGGATGCAGGTGCGGTGGGACACAACTGGGGACCTGCTCGCCCGCGAGAGCGTGGCGACGGAGACTTTCTGGGGCCGGGGGCAGAGCAAGTTGGCCCAGATGTTGAGCCTGATCCACCTGGGTGATTACGTCAGTTACTACCTGGCGATGTTGAACGAGGTCGACCCAACGCCGGTCGAGACCATCGCCTACCTCAAGCAGCGACTAGCCGAGGCTGAAAGTGCTTCATAGTGATTACACTCTTGCAACTTGCAAACTTGCATACTTGCATACTTGTATACTTATTTCTACAAGCTTCATAGATTCGAGATGAAGTTTCGTCGTAACTACTCAGACCAGCCCTTTGCTGTGCCGGAGAATGGGGGTTTGGGGTGTGTGGCGGTCGCTTCGCGACCGCCACACACCCCAAACCCCCGCCCATCCGCTGCAAACGGGCAGCAGGC
>DSAR01000042.1 GCA_011046405.1 Chloroflexota bacterium
ACGAGGTTGCTCGCTGTGCGGTTTATCACGCGCATCAACCCCGGCTTCGTTTTCCTTGAGTTCACCTGCGAGCGTTCTGAGCCTTTGGGGCGGCTTACGCTTGCGACTTGCTACGAAATCCCGCGTGGCTCGCAAGTTTGCACAATACGCCGCTTTCTGCTATCATCTACATTGGAGGCGGGGATGAAAATTGCTATCATGTCAGACACGCACGATCACCTGCGCAACCTGCAGCAGGCCCTGGATCTATTGCGCGACGAGGGAATCACGACGATCTTGCACTGCGGCGACGTCTGTGGCCCAAAGATTATCCACGCGTTGGCCGGTTTCCAGGTGTGGATCGCTGAAGGGAATATGGACCGGCGGGCCGAACAGATGCGAGAGGCAGCCAAGGAGACGCTGGGTTACACCCCCCTCGCCTGGATTCACCGGCCCACATTAGACGGCTATGCGCTGGCGATGATCCACGGCGACAACGAAGAGGTTTTGAGCAACTTGATCACCTCCGGTGAATACGCTTACGTCTTCCACGGCCACACCCATCGACGGCGAGACGAGCGCTTCGGTCACACGCGCATCATCAATCCCGGCGCGCTGGGGGGGACGCGGCGCCAGTCCCGATCTTTTTGCATCCTGGACCTGGAGACGGGGGAGGCCCGTTTCTTCGAGGTGGAGCGATAACGATGACCGAGGAAGCATTCCGTTTTTCGAGCACGGTGAAGGTCCGCTGGCGCGACGTGGACGCGCTGGGCCACGTCAACAACGCCGTGTATTTCACCTACCTGGAACAGGCGCGAGTCGATTACCTGCGCGAATTGGGCCTGGCGACGGACGATCCCCAGAAAGTGAGCTTCATCCTGGCCCAGGCCAGTTGCCAGTTCAAGTCGCCGATCAAATTGGGCGAGCGGGTGACCGTCTACGCCCGGGTGAGCGAGTTGGGCAATTCCAGTTTCAGTTTCGACTATCGGATGACAGGCGGGGATGGCCGCCTGATCGCCGTCGCCCGCTCGGTGCAGGTGTGTTACGATTACGCGCGCCAAAAGCCAGTCCCCATCCCCGAGGCGTGGCGCCAGATCGTGACCGCTTACGAGCCGGGGTTGTAGATTGCAGGTTGCAGGTTTCGCTCATTCGCTTACTCGGTATCTTCTCAATAACTTGGGGGGAATCTGTTCGGAGTGCGCGCGCTAGATAGCGCGCTATCTAGCGGCTTTAGTGCGCTTTTAGGGGCGCTGAAGCGCCTACTACGAACAAGCGCCCGGTTTATTGAGAAGACACCTTACTCGCTGATTCGCTGGTTCGCTGATTCGCTGATTCGCTGATTCGCTGATTCGCTGATTCGCTGATTCGCTGGTTCGCTGATTCGCTGGTTCGCTGATTCGCTGATTCGCTGATTCGCTGATTCGCTGATTCGCTAAAGGAGATCAACTTAGATGATGGAAGCGTTAGCCCCAGAAAAACTACGCCAGAGGTGTGATCCGTCCCAGTTCGATTTCGAGACGACGGAGGAGTTGGAGGCACTGGAGCAGATCGTGGGCCAGGAGCGGGCAGTCGAGGCGACGCTGTTCGGGATCGGCATCCGGCGGGAGGGGTATAACCTGTTCGCCCTGGGCCCCAGCGGCACGGGTAAGCGCACGACGATCACCCAGTTCCTGAATCAACAGGCCGCCGGCGAGCCGACGCCGCCGGATTGGTGTTACGTCAACAATTTCGAGCAGCCGCACAAACCGCTCGTGCTGAAACTCCCTCCAGGCCGGGGCATCGCCTTGCGAGACGATATGAAGCAACTGGTGGAGGAGTTGCGTACGGCGATCCCGGCCGCTTTCGAAAGTGACGATTATCGCGCCCGCAACCAGGAGATCAAAAAAAAGCTGCAGGAAAAACAGGAAAAAGCCTTCAACGACATCCAACAGGAGGCCCGCGAGCACGACGTCGCGTTGATTCGCACCTCGTCAGGATTGGCCCTGGCCCCCACGATCGAGGGAGAGGTCGTCAGCCCGGAGGACTTCCAGAAATTGCCGGAGGACGAGCGAAAGCGCTTCGAGGAGAATATCAACCGGCTCCAGGAAAAACTCCAAGAGACGATGCGCCAGGCGCAATTGTGGGAACGGGATGCGCGTCAAGAGGTCAAGGAACTGGACCAGGAGGTCGCGACTTTTGCCGTCGATCTCCTGCTGGACGAGCTGCGAGAGAAGCACATCGACCTGCCCGAGGTGATCGCTTACCTGGAGGCGGTCGAGCAGGACGTGGTCGATAACGTGGATGAGTTCCGCAAACAGGAGGAATCGCAAGAACAGGTGAATCTCTCGCTGCCCCAATCGGTCACCGGGCCGCCGCTGCTCCGCCGCTACCAGGTGAACGTGCTGGTCGATAACAGCGAGTCTGAGGGCGCGCCGGTCTTGTTCGAGGAATACCCGACCTACAACAATCTAATTGGCCGCATTGAGCACATCTCGCAGATGGGCACGCTGGTCACCGATTTCAACCTGATCATGCCCGGCGCGTTACACCGGGCCAACGGCGGCTACCTGATCCTGGACGCCCGGCAGGTGTTGTTGCAACCTTACGCCTGGGATGGCCTCAAGCGAGCGCTGCGGGCGCGCGAGATTCGCATCGAATCCCTGGGTAAGGCGCTGAGTATGATCAGCACCGTCTCGCTGGAACCGGAACCGATCCCGCTGGACGTGAAGGTGATATTGGTGGGGGAGCGCTTGCTCTATTACTTGCTCTATCAACAGGATCCAGACTTCAGCGAGTTGTTCAAAGCGCCGATCGACTTCAACGAGGAGATGGCGCGCACGCCAGAGAACAAGCGGCTCTACGCCCGGTTGATCGCCGACAAGGCCCGCCTGGAGGATCTGCGACCTTTCAGTCGGGAGGCCGTCGCACGCATCATCGAGCGCAGCGCCCGTCTGGCGGGGGATGCGGAGAAGCTTTCGGCCCACATGTTGAGCATCGCCGATCTCCTGCGCGAGGCCGACTACTGGGCGGGCGCGTCGGGCAACGGCGTCGTAACCGTCGAAGACGTCGAACGGACCATCGAGGCCCAGATACGGCGGGCCGACCGGGTGCGCGAGCGGGTCCAGGAACGCATCAAACGGGGCACCATCTTGATCGCCACCGATGGCGAGCGGGTGGGCCAGATCAACGGGCTCTCGGTGCTCCAATTGGGCAACTTCTCCTTCGGCCAGCCCAACCGCATCACCGCCCGGGTCCGCCTGGGCAAGGGCCAGGTGCTCGACATCGAGCGAGAGGTCGAGTTGGGCGGCCCGATCCACTCCAAGGGGGTGCTGATCCTGTCCGGTTTCCTGGGCGCGCGTTACGCGGCGGAGCATCCGCTTTCGCTCTCCGCCAGCCTGGTGTTCGAGCAATCCTACGGCGGCGTCGACGGCGACAGCGCCTCGATGGCGGAATTGTGCGCGCTCCTCTCGGCGCTGGCGGAGACGCCCATCCGGCAATCGCTCGCCGTCACCGGCTCGGTCAACCAGTACGGCGAGGCCCAACCCATCGGCGGCGTCAACGAGAAAATCGAGGGCTTTTTCGACGTGTGCCGGAATCGAGGTCTGACCGGCCAGCAGGGCGTCATCATCCCCGCCGCCAACGTCCACCAACTGATGTTGCGGGAGGACGTGGTCGAGGCGGCCCGGGCCGGCGAGTTCCACATCTACGCGGTGGAGACGGTCGACCAGGCGTTGGCACTCCTGACTGGCGAGCCGGCTGGCGAGCAGGACGAGGGCGGAAACTTCCCCGAAGGCGCCGTCAACCAGCGGGTCGAGGCGCGCTTGATCCAACTGGCCAAGCGACAAAGGGATTTCTCCGAGTCTCCGGCAGAGGAGGAGGAGGAGGAGGAGAAGGAGAGCGAAGGGACAGAGGCGGAAGTGTGAGGCAAACGAAAATGACCCAGGTACTTTTGATTCGTCACGCCGCCAACGCCAGCCTGGATCGGGGCGTCATCGCTGGCCGAGCGCCCGGCGTGCACCTCAGCCCAGAGGGAGAAGCGCAAGCCGAGTCCCTGGCCCGCCGCCTGGCCTCGTTGGAGATCCAGGCCATCTACGCCAGCCCCCTGGAACGGACGATGGAGACAGCCCAGATCATCGCCGCGCCCCACGACCTGGCGGTGACGGCGCTAGAGGATCTGCAAGAGGCGGATTTTGGAGCATGGGCCGGGGCTTCGTTAGAGGACCTGCAGCAGGAAGATCTGTGGCCGACTGTGCAGTTCACGCCCAGCCAGGTGCGGTTCCCCGGCGGTGAGAGCCCGCGCGAGATGCAATCGCGGGCAGTGGGCGCGATAGAGGATTTGCGACGCGAACATCCCGGCCAGACCATCGGCGTCGTCTCTCACGGGGACGTCATCAAGAGCGTGGCGGCGTTTTACGCGGGGCTACCTCTCGACATGTTCCAACGTATCTTCGTCGGGCCAGCGTCCCTGACGATCTTGGAACTCGGGGGCTCCATGCCGCGATTGGTGTGCCTGAACGACACCGGGCACCTGTCCCTGGAGCAGTGGGGGGAAGGATCTGTTGAAGGAGTTGGTGAATGAGCCTACCTGAATTGATCGAACTGCGCCGGGCAGATTTCGTGACGATTGACACCATCGGCATGCCGGGGCAACGCACGTTCTACCTCCAGGCGGCCCAGGAGAAAACGATCATCACGCTGATCATCGAAAAAGAACAGGCCGCAGCCCTTTCAATCGCCATTCAGACGGTGTTGGAACAACAGGGCGCATCTGGGACGCCGGTCGAAACGCCGGATATGAACCTCATCCACCCGATCGAAGCGCTTTTTCGCGTGGGAGGCTTGAGGTTGAATTACGATCGGGTCGAGCAGATGCTGGTCATCATAGCCGAGGAACTGACGGAAGAGGCCCATAGCAGTCGCGTCCGCATCTGGATCGACCATTCCCTGATGGCCGCGCTGGCCCGCCAGGCCGCCATCACCGTCGCCGCCGGACGTCCCATCTGCCCTCTGTGTAACGAACCCATCAACCCCGGCGAGGAACACGTCTGTGTCAAGGGCAACGGTCGCAAGCACCTGATGTAGCCCCGATGCGGTCCTGGTGAAGTCCCAATGAAGTACGAGCCCCACCCCTCACTGGGCGCCACGCTGGATACGGTCATCGCGTTACTTTCCCGGGGCGAGATGGAGATCCTGGGACAGATCCGGGCCAGCTCCAACGCCATTTTTCTGGTGGGTGTGGCAGAAGCAGAAAACGGGGCCGAACTCCAGGCCGGTGCCCAGGCTTTGGCCATCTACAAACCCCGCCGGGGCGAGCGCCCGCTCTGGGATTTCCCTCCCGGCACGCTCTGCCAGCGAGAGGTCGCTGCCTACGTCCTCAGTCGCGAGCTAGGTTGGCCCCTGGTCCCCCCGACCGTCCTGCGCGACGGGCCCTACGGCCCGGGCGCGGTACAACTCTACATCGACGCAGACCCGGCAGCCAACTATTTCACGCTGCGGGAGGAGCGATCCGGCGATCTCTTGCCGGTGGCCTTGTTCGATCTCCTGACCAACAATGCCGATCGCAAGGGCGGGCACCTGTTGTTGGACGCCCAGGCACGCATCTGGGCGATCGACAACGCCCTGACATTTCACACCGATCCCAAGTTGCGGACGGTGATCTGGGATTTCGCCGGCGCGCCCATCCCCCAGCCCTACCTGGACGATCTTCGTCATCTCCACGAACGTCTGGTCAGCGATAGCGATCTCCACCGGTGCTTGTCGGAACTTCTCAGCGGGCGCGAGATGTCCACCCTCGTGGCTCGCCTGGTCGCGCTGCTCGAATCCGCCTTTTTTCCTCAACCGGATCCCAACCGGCGCAATGTGCCGTGGCCAATGGTATGACGGACAGCACGCGCCGCTGGCGTGACGGCGCCCCCCACCCCCTACCCCGCCCCGGGATTGCGAGAAAGAAGCGCCTGGATCGAGCGGGCGATCTTGGGGCGAATGTCTCTGGTCTGCCCCCCGGGCGGCTGGGGTCCCACGACGTCGTTCTCTTCCAGGACGTCCATGATGCGCGCGCCGCGCGTGTAGCCGATGTGAAACGTGCGCTGGAAGAGCGAGATAGACGCCTCTTCCTTCCGCAGGATCAGGTCGATCACGTCGGGCATCAATTCATCCTCGTACTCGAAGTTCTGCACGTCCTGCGATTGGGGATCGAGCAGCCGGCGCGCAGCCTCGGGGAAGACCTCGCGCGCCTTGCCGCCGGGCGGCTGCGGGCCGACGACGCCGTTCTCCTCCAGGATGTCCATGATCCGCGCGCTGCGGGTGTAACCAATCCGCAGCTTACGCTGGAAGAGCGAGATGGACGCTCGCTGCTCTTTCAACACCAGGTCGATGACGTCGGGCAACAGTGCGTCCTCGTATTCAATTTCCTGTTCTTTGTCCTGCAGATCAGCCCATAGCGGTCGCTGAACCGGCCGCGCGCTGGATATGCCCTCCGGTTTTCCCTGCTCTTTCCAAAAGTGAACCAGCCGGCGCAGTTCCTCGTTGGAGACGAAGGCGCCCTGCAAGCGCATCGGGGTGGGGGCGTCGGGGGGGAGGAACAGCATGTCCCCCTGTCCCAGCAACTGCTCGGCGCCGGGCAGATCGAGGATCACCCGCGAGTCGATGGATGAGGCGACGTTGAAGGCGATGCGCGCGGGGAAATTCGCCTTGATCAACCCGGTCACCACGTCCACGCTGGGACGCTGGGTGGCGACCACCAAGTGAATGCCGGTGGCCCGCGCCATCTGGGCGATGCGGCACAGGGAACGCTCCGTCTCCTGGGGCGCCATCATCATCAGGTCGGCCAATTCGTCGATGACGACCACGATGTAGGGCAAACGCTTTTCCCCCATCTTGGGCGCGACACGCTCGTTGTAGTCACGGATGTGGGTCGCGCGGGCTTCTGAGAACTTGCGATAGCGGCCGTCCATCTCGCGCAACACCCACTTGAGCGCGCTCGTCACCCGTTCCATATCGACCACGACCTTCGAGAGCAGGTGAGGGATACCGCTGTAACCGGTCAACTCTACCCGCTTGGGATCGACCATCAGGAACTTGAGCTCGTTGGGCGTCTTTTGCAAGAGCAGCGCGGCGATAATGGAATTGATGCAGACCGACTTGCCGGAACCGGTCGTGCCGGCGATCAGCAAGTGCGGCATGGCGGTCAGATCGGTGACAAAGGGATGGCCGGAGACGTCCTGCCCCAGCCCCAGCCGCAAGGGGGACTTGACGGCGGCGAACTTTTTTGATTCCATCACGTCCCGCAGAGCGACCAGCGAGATCTCTGGATTGGGGATTTCGACCCCGATCAGCTGTTTTCCTGGAATGGGAGCTTCGATGCGCAGCGTCTTGGCCTCCAGGGCCAGCGCCAGATCGTCGGCCAGTGACTTGATGCGACTGACCTTGACCTTGGTCTCTTTCCCGCTGGGGAACGTGAGCACCAGAGGCTCGATGGCAAATTGGGTCACCACCGGTCCGTGATTGATCTCCCGCACCCGGGCCGGGGCGCCCAGGCTTTCCAGCGTGATCTCCAGCAACCGCGCCTGTTCGCGCAGTATCTCGGCGCTGACGTCCTGTCCGTTGCCGGGGTTGAGAATCTCCTCGTAGGCCGGGACCTGCCACACCTGGTCGTCGCCGATGAGCAGGGTCTGCTTCTGCTCGGCGCGCGTTGCTTGGGCGGAAGGGGCGCCAGATGCGTTGGAAGCTGGCGTGTGGACGGGAATCTGCTCGGCCGATGCGCTCTCGGCGCGCCGGGGCATTCGGGTCTGGTCCACCGGGGGTGCAAGACCGGTCACCTTGGGCAAGGGCCTGGTGGGCGCGGCGCGCAGCTGGCTCCACAGATGTCGAACAATCGTTTCGACGTCTCGAACCGTGACGCCGAAAAGGCAGGCTATGACGATGAAGCACCACGTGATCAAGACGACGATGAGCCCGCCAACGCCCAGGCCCTGCAACAGCCAGCGGCCCAGGAGCAATCCCAGATGCCCGCCGCCGTGACCGGCCTGGGCAGCCGCCTCGAAGGCGGTCCTCAGATCGCCCTCGAACATCACGAGGGCGGCGATCAGGTGAGCGGTGACGAGGAAGTTCAGGTATCCCAGCGCCAGCCCCACGACCTGGAGCGGCGTGACGTGAGGCAATTTGTCGCCAAAATCGCGCAACACGAGCCACAGGCCCACGCCGCCGAGGAACAGAGGCGTGAGATAGGCGCCCCAACCAAAACCCTGCCGCAACAGCCTCAACCATTCCCCGGTAATCACGCCCTGGTTGGCCGAGAGAAAACTGAGCAACGTGAAGAGCGCGATCCCCAGCAAAACGAAACCGAGGATGTCGAGCCATTGGTCCAGCGTGAGGTTAATGCTCGGCAGAGACCAATTCTTCTTCTTTTTACG
>DSAR01000156.1 GCA_011046405.1 Chloroflexota bacterium
ATCTCGGTCGCCATCACCAGCAGTGAGACCAACCCGAATTCGAAGGAAAACATCACCAGGGCGACGTTGAGCATCGTGGGCAGCAGGCCAAATTGGGATAGAAAGGGGAGCGCCGCGAGGCTGGCCGTCAGTCCGACGAGGCTAATCGATACGCTCCGCCGCTTGCCCAGGCGATCGGTGAACCCGGCCGCGCTGATTTCCGCCAGCGCTTCGGACACGCCGATGACGGCCGAGGTTCCCCCCAAAACGCTGGGACTCAGGGCGAACGTTCCCTCGATCCAGGCACCATAGGCGATCAAGAAAACCTCAATAGCCGCTGTAATCGATATGCTGGTCGCCAGCAACACGATCACCGGCCGGCGTCGCAAGAGGTCGCCCCAGGTTTTGAAGGTGGCGATGACGAGCGGGCGTTCAGACTTGGCGGCGGGGCGACGGACATCCATCGGCATCCCCACCCGGGTGAACACAATCCCCAGCAACCCTATCGTAGCGAGAACGTACCACGGCGCGCGCCAACCAAAACGCTCGATCAGGAAACCGGAGGCCGGAACGCCCACCAGCCAGGCGATCGACCACGAAAGTTCGACCACACCCACGGCCTTTCCCCGGACCTGGTAAGGGACGGTGTCTCCTAGATAGGCGTGTAGGGCCGGGTCGTAGATTCCCTTTCCAATGCCGAAGAGTATGAAGGCGCCGGCAGCGGCGATAAGCCCCTCGCTGGCGACCAACGACAGGCTGGCGATGACGAGTAAGAGAAGCGCGACCTCCATGACGCGGCGGCGACCGTAACGATCGGCCAAGGGGCCGAGGAAGGGGGCGCTCATATACCCGATCAGGCGTAAGGTGACCAGCCCACCGGCCGCCGCCAGGGAGACGCCCAAACCGCGGGCAATGCTGGGAAGAAACGGGTAAATGATGCGAAAGGGTGTGTTGACCGTTGTCCGAATCAATACGAAGAGCAGCATACGCACGCCGGTCTCGGTGTGCGCGGGGGGAACGTGGCGGCGGTTCATATGCCCGTTTTATCTAGGGGAGACGCAGCGACAGCAGGCCTGGCTCTCTTGCCGCCTCATGTCTTGTATTTTGGATCGGCTGCGTCGCCATAACCAGGCGGTTTGCCCCAACATGCCGATTCCGAAAGCGGCCAATCCCACGTACAGCCCGGTGATGTTTCCCCACAGGACACCCCCTAGCAAGATGCCGCCCGCAATCAACAGGAAGATGGCCATAGCCTCGGAGATAGCCCGCGTGCGCCGGTTGTGAACCAGGATGCCTTGATACCAACTCATCAGCACGTTGAGCCCGGGAATGGGCAGGGCGACCCACAGGCTGGCGCTGGCGATGATGGATAGGTGTGGTGGCAAGGCCGAAATCTGTTCGAACCAGAAAGCGCCCAGGGGCGTTGCCGCGATGACCAGCAGCAAAAGGGATGTCGAGAGCGACAGCCCAATGGCGAAGCGGCGTAGTTTAGATACGGCCTTCGGCTTTTCCAGCAGCGCGATCACGACTTCGTTGTAGGCGTAGCCCAGGCTGCGAAATAAAAAGATGAATCCGGAGACGACCGACCATGCGGCGAGGGATTCGATGGCGGCGGGCATACGGCTGAGCGCTGCGCTGATGAGCGGCTGAATCAGCATATTCAACAGCGACGTCATCGCCAGAGGGGTGTAGAAGGCCAGGAAGATGGGGAGCGTTAGCGGCTCGTCGGTGGGCGGCGCTTCCTTGAGCTGGTCGCGCAGCACCGGGCGCACCCGCAACCCGGCGTAGACCGCCTCGCTGACGACGCCGGTGGCGATGGCGCTGGTCGCGACGATAATGCCCGGGATCGGGCCGCTGGGTATAGACAGGGCGCCGATCTCGACCAGGTAGCCGAAACCCAGCACCAGCCCGTCAGCGCTCAAGCGAATCACCGTCCCGACGCTGACGGCGCGCGAGTGACCAAAACGGATCAGCACGCCCTGGTTGAAACGCCGGTAGGCGATAGCCCACGTCCAGGGGGTCATGATCATCAGGCCGATGCGGGCCGGCTGGACGATCTCGGCCGGCGCGCCGATGACGTCGACGACGACGATGTCGTAGAGGGGCGTGAAGGCGATGAGGACGTGGATGACCGTCAGAATCGCGCCAGCGCTCATCATGAAGCGACGTAATTTGACGAACGAGTCCCAATCTTTGCTCAGCGCGGTCGAGGCCGAGAGCAACATGATGATCGGCGCCTCGATGATAAGCGAGAGGGCGATGACGACGCCACCCCAGGCCGCCAGGTGAATCTCTGGATTGGCCATCCGTGCGACGACGGCGTTCATCATCGGGCCTTCGGCGGCCATGAAGAGCCAGCTCATCGCCAGCGGCCACCACGATTGGACGATGTGTCCCATCGAGACGGAGGTGGGGGGATTGTTGTTTTCGGTTTTCTTCACGCAATTACCTCGGTTTTTGTCTATGTAGTTGGAGGAAAGAACGCGGATTTGCAGGATGTCGCAAGGCCCAGTATAACATGGGGATGTCAGGATACCAAATATTCGCGGCGAAGTGTGTTATAATGGCCATGTGCTTGGTTTAAGTATCATTCCAGTTTCAATGAGGAGGTTTTGATGCGTTTTCTCGTGACCGGTGGAGCGGGGTTTCTCGGTGCGGCGTTGGCCAATCGACTGGCACAGGACGAGCACCAGGTGCGCGTCATCGACGATCTGAGTGCCGGCGACCCTGATCGCCTGGACGGGCGGGTGCTCTTCACCCGGGGCGACGTGGCCAATCGCCCCAAGTTGTGGACGCTGCTCCAGGACGTGGATTGCGTCTATCACCTGGCGGCGCGGGTGTTGGTCAGCGAGTCGATTCTCTACCCCCGCCAGTATAACGAGGTCAACGTCGGCGGCACGGTCAGCGTGATGGAGGCGATGCGGGACGCTGGGGTGCGCCGGGTGGTGCTGACATCCTCCGGTGCGGTCTACGGGGAGCAGCCCTGCCAGCCGGTGCGCGAGGATCAGCCGCCCAATCCCCAATCTCCTTACGCCGTCAGCAAATTGGCGGCCGAGTATTACGTCCGCACCATTGGGGCGCTGTGGGGCATCGAGACGGTCATCCTGCGGATCTTCAATGCCTACGGTCCCAGCCAGACTTTGCCCCCTTCGCATCCGCCCGTCGTGCCGCGTTTCCTGAAGCAAGCGCTGAGTGGAGGCTCGTTGGTAATTTTTGGGAGTGGGGGGCAGACCCGCGATTTCGTCTACGTGGACGACGTGGTGGAGGCATTGCTTGCGTCTGCCACCGCCGCTGACGTGGACCGGCGGGTGATCAACGTGGGCAGCGGCCGCGAGACCAGCGTGAACGCGCTGGCGGCGCTGGTGGCCGAGGTCACGGGAAAGAAGGTGAATCTCCTGCACAGCCCGGCCGAGAGCGGCGGTGTCTCACGCCTGTGCGCTGATCTTGAGACGGCGCGCCAGTTGTTGGATTACGAACCGGGCGTCGAACTGGGCCAGGGACTGCGCTGGACGATGGCCCGCGATCCTCGTTTTAGGACGTGAAGGGGGATGTCAGACACAATGGGGGGCAGGCAAAGTGACGCGTGAAAACAGCTGCCTGGGCCGGGACTTCTTCGCCCGCGATACGCTGGTCGTATGCCGTGATTTGCTGGGCCAGCGCCTGGTGCGCCTGCTGTATGGCAAGCGCCTGGTGGGGCGCATCGTCGAGGTGGAGGCCTACGTGGGCGAGGATGACCTATCCTCGCACGCCCGCCCTGGTCGCACGGAACGAAACGCGCCGATGTACGGCCCGCCCGGTCACGCTTACGTCTACCTGATCTATGGGATGTACCATTGCTTCAACGTGGTCACCGAGCGGGTGGGCTACCCGGCCGCGATCCTTATCCGCGCCCTGGAACCGCTGGCCGGGGTCGAGACGATGCGCGAATTGCGCGGCGGACGACCGGACCTGCCGTTGACCAGCGGGCCGGCGCGACTGTGCCAGGCCCTGGCCATCGACCGGTGTTTCGACGGAGCCGACCTATGCGCGCCCGATGCCGCGCTCTTCTTGACGCGGGGCGCGCCGGTGCCCGACGAGGCCGTCGCCGCCGGTCCCCGCGTCAACGTCCGGGGCGACGAGCGGGCGGTGAAGATCCCCTGGCGTTTCTACGTCCGGGGCAACCGCTACATTTCGCGATGAGTCACTACCCAGATTGCTAACTACTCAGCCTGCTGCCCCCATGCTTCGGCACAGCAAAGGGCTGGTCTGAGTAGTAGCTACCCAGATCGTCCAGCGGGGCGGATAGACTCGATTTCCGCCAGGGTCTCGGCGATGACGTCATCCAGAGATCGTGCTACGTCCCCCAGTGGGGCGAAATTCATTTTGCTCCTCAGCTCCTGGGCCTTTTGCTGGATCGCCCGTTCGCTGGCCGGGTGCGCTTGAACCACATCGAGCAGCAGGGAGGTCCGCTCTGCCTCTCCCTGCTCGGTGAAGAAACGGGCCAGATTGAACAGGATATTCAACAACATCGGCAGCGCCTGAATGTCGGCGGCGGTCCTCAACGCCTCGGCGTAGCAGGATTGGGCGCGAGGATAGTCGCCCAACGCGCATGCGATCTCGCCCAGGTTGTTCAAACTGATGATGATAGCCCGCCGATCACGCGTTTTGCGTCCGATGGACAGCGCGGCTCGGTAGAAAGACCGGGCGTCCTGGTACGCCTTCAGGGTAAACGCGATTTCACCCAAATTGCTGAGGGCGACCGCTTGCCCATTCAAATCGCCAATCTCGCGGCAAATCTTCAGGCTCTCCTCGTAATATGGGCGGGCCTCCTCGTATTTCTCCAATAAGTGGAGCACCGTACCCAGGTTATTCAACGCAACTGCCAGGGTAAACCCGCCTTCCAGGTCTCGGCTTAAGGTCACACACTTTTCGAAAACGGCCCGCGCCTCCGCATAATCCCCCTGGTGGCAGATCACGTCTCCCAGGCCGCTTAGCAGAGACAGCGTCACCCGAATATGGTGACCCGGCCGGCTCAGGGATAGCCCCTCTTCGTAAAAGGCTTTCGCCCGCTCGATCTCGCCGCGGCGAGCATTGATCAACCCCAACCAATACAGGGAACGAACCTCTCCCCAGGCGTCGTCGATCCGCCGGGATAACGCGAGGCATCGCTGGGCGATCTGTTCCGCCGGCGCATATTGCCCTTGCTTGCGCAGCACATCCGCGAGATAGACCAGGCAGGAGACCTCTTCTTCCACGTTTCCCAGGCGTTGGAACGTCGCCAGGCTATCTTCCAGAGCAGCCTGCGCCTGTTGGTAGCGGCCCAATCGCAGGTCAAAGATGGCTCGACGGGCGATCAACCGGGCGAACGTCGTTCCCCGTTCAGCATCAACCGGCCAAACGTCAATCGCCTGGGCCAGGATGTCATACCCCTCCCGGAACCGGCACCGGGCGACGTGGAAATGATGCAGGCCTTCCAGGCATTGCTCGACCATCTCTACGTCCCCTTGAGAGACAGCGACGAATAAGGCCTGGCGGCTATTCTCCAAGTCCCGGCCGATCTCCATAAGCGCTTGTTTCCACGCGCCCTCGACGGCCTCTCCATCTTGCAAACATCTTCCCTGTGTTTCGAGAAAGGCGGCAAAGTGCCGGGCGCTCGCCAAGCGCACCATCTCGTACGTCTGGGGATCCTGACGCAGTTTCTCGATTGCATACTGGCGCAACATCTCGTGTATATCGTAGCGATTGGGGCCGCCGCGGCGGATGAGGGCCTTGTCCAGCAGCGCCAACAGGCCCTCTGGCGTCGCGCCGGCGACCTTGGCCGCGGCCTCCGATCCAAATCCGCCCCGGAAAATGGACAGGCGAGACAAAAGGCCGCGTTCCTCCCGGTCGAGCAACTGCCAGGAATGCTCGAAGGTGGCCCGGATGTTGCGGTGGCGCGGCGGCGCGTCTCGCATCCGGCTGGTCAGGATCTCCAGGCTGCCCTCGATCTCGCGCGCGAGTTCGCGTGCGATCTGTTGGCAGGTGTGCACCGTCACCCAGGCCGCGGCCAGTTCAATGGCCAGGGGCATTCCCTCGACCAGTTGGCAGATGCGGGCCATTGCTGCTCGATTCTGTTCCGAGAGCGCGAAGGTCCGGTCGACCCGGCACGCGCACTGCTCGAATAGGTCAGCGGCATCGCAAGCTTCGATCTCGATCGCATTTGCCGACGAGCGGGTCAATCCCTCGACTTCGTATACCCATTCCTCCCGTAGATTCAGTTTCTCGCGGGAGGCGACGAGCAGCACAAGGTCCGGTGCCTGGTGCAGCAGGTCCGCGAGCAGCGGGCCGCCGTCGACCAGGTGCTCGAAATTGTCCAGCACGAGCAGCAACTCCTTTTCTTTCAGGTAGTTGAACAGCCGTTGGTCGAGCGATTGAGCGTCTCCCGAGGAAATTTGCAAACCGTCGGCAATCGCCGGGAAGATGTGAGCGGGGCTTGTGACGTTCAACAGCGACGCGAAGGCAACGCCGTCTCGGAAAACGCCGACTTGATCCTCGCCAACCTGGAGCGCCAGCCGGGTCTTTCCAATCCCGCCTGGCCCAAAGATGGTCACCAGGCGGCAACCTTCATTCGCCAACATCTCGGCGATCTCGTCCAGTTCCCGTGCGCGACCCACGAAAGGGGTCGCCGCGCGGGGCAGCGTCGTTCTCGCAGCCGCCTCGACGGGGCGCTCCTCGCGAATGGCTGCGTAGAGCGCCTGCGTCTCCGCCACCGGTTCGACGTTCAACTCGGCTGCCAGGGTCTGGCGACAGGTCTCGTACTGGGCCAGGGCCGCGCTGCGCTGCCCACCCGCAGCGAAGATGCGCATCAACTGGCGGTGCGCTTCCTCGCGCCATGGTTCGAACGTTACCTGGCGCTGGGCGTAACGTCGCGCCGCTTCGTGCTCGCCCCGGCGTTCGTGATAGTTGGTCAACACAATCAGCGCCTCGACCACCTCGCGCCGCAACCACTCCCGCTGGAGCACGGCCCACTCCTCGAATACGGCGCTATCGCTCAGGAAAAACTGGTCGAGGAAATGGGATCGATAAAGGTCGGCCATTTCTCGCAAGCGTCGCAGGCAGGGTAAGCATCCCCCCAGGCGGCGATGCTGATGGTTCCGGCAGGCTTCGACCAACGATTGAAAGGCCGCGACGTCCAGGCAGTGCTCGCTGGCGGCGTTGAATTGAATCGTCTGGCGGGTGACCAGCAGAAAGGGCTGCCCGTTCTCTTTGTCGGAACCGGCGATGGCCTGACGCAGATGGGAGAGGGCCTGGCGCAGGCTCTGCCGGGCATTATCCTGGGGCTGATCGGGCCACAGAAGCCCCGCCAGCGCATCCCGCCGGTGGGCGCGCTCTTTTTCGACAGCCAGATAGGCCAGCAACGCCCCCGCCTTGTCGGTGGGAAAGCTCACCGGTTGATCATCCACGCTCACCTGGAAATGGCCCAGCAAGGCAATCGACAATTGGCTCATCGCCAGCAACCCTCCTCGCTCACATTATAACATCACTAAAGCTTGAAACAAAGCGCCTGTTTTGACGATTTTTTGACGATGTACTGCTATTATGCACATAAGTATCGAGCGAACATCTGCATGATTTCATCATCTGACCTCAATGCCCATCCAGAGAACGTAAGATCGTATCAGGATCATGAATGACACGAATAGACAAATGACACGAATTTTGCTAGGCGTTACGCACTTGATCATTGCGAAAAGATTTTGGACGCAGAAAAACGCCGATAAACGCTGATTTTTGAGTCTTTATCTGCGGATGTCTGCATCCGCTCCGCAGGAGCGTCATCTGCGTCCCATTTCATTCGGGTGTGTTTCATTTCATTTGAGAACTATACTGGCACGGTCGGGAGACCGGCCAGAGCGCCATTTTTGCCCGCTGGGGCCGGTCTCCGTCCGACCAAAGGTCGGCTCGTGCCCCAAAGCATTTGAAACACACCCATTTCATTCAACTGCGTAAGTTCTATTTGGCTCGAATTGTGAAGAAGTATTCGTGAAATTCGAGCATTCGTGTGATTCGTGATGGAACATGAGGCCGCTGCGCTTACGAGCCAGAACCAATAAAGGATGCTGACGGCAGAAGCGAAGCGGCTCTTGCTCACCGTGCAAGGATTCTATGGGTTAGGGCCTAATTGGCCACCCGCTCTGAGGGGGTTTGTAAATGACAAAAGAAGTGCGTTACCTCGCTTACCTGCTGCGCCTTTGGCAAGTCGACGACCGGGGTGAGATGATCTGGCGGGCCTCGGTCGAGATGCCTGGCGCTGGAGAGCGTCGGGGTTTCGCCAGCCTGGACGATCTCTTCGAGTTCCTGGCAGTGCAGACCGAGCTCGAGGATGATCAGGATGATTGCACAGGTGCTTCGGTTGAGTTCTAAGG
>DSAR01000158.1 GCA_011046405.1 Chloroflexota bacterium
CACCCCAGGCAGATCGTGGAAAACATCGTCAAGGCCCACTCCCGCAACCTGACGCGCCTTCTGGCGCAGAGTTATACGGCCGAGGATCTGTACAGCGGCGAGGGGATCTTCCAGTACGAGATGGAGGTACAGGAAGTGCTCATGAGCAAGTTCGAGCGATACGGTATCCTCCTCGACGACCTGCTCATCCGGAAAATCGAGTTCGACGAAGATTATATTCGAGCCATCGAGCAACAACAGATCGCCCAGGAGACCATCAAGACCGCCCAATACCAGGCTGAAGCCGCCGAATACGAAAAGCAAAGCCAGATTCGCCTGTCTGAGGCTCAGGCGGAGGGCATCAGACTCCAGGCGGAGGCCGAGGCGGAGCGACAGCGTCTGTTGGCAGACGCCGAAGCCTACGGCATCCAGGCCCGCGGCGAGGCGCTGGAGGAATACCCCGAACTGGTCCAGTGGGAATTTGTCCGCAACCTGCAGAACATCCAATGGGGCATCTTGCCGGGAGATGGACTCACCCCGTTGATCCCGCTGCCGTCCCTGGAGAAATCTCAATCTTCGACCACGCCCCCGATGACGCCGTCACTGCCGCCAACGCTGACTCCGGCCTCACCGAGCACAGAAGAAGGGGAATAAATCATATTCCCCCACACGCCGGGGCGCAGAGACTTGCTCGCGCCCCGGCGCATAATATCCTCAGACAATGATCCCCGGCTATCCTTCCCCTGACCCCCAGTGCGCCCTTGCATTTATGCCGTTTTCTGACATAATTAGGTTCTAACCTGGCAGAAGCCGCTGCGTCTCCAAGCCAGAGCCAAAAAGGAGCCATTGGCCACCAAATTCTTGCTCGCTGTGCAAGGATTCTATGGGTTAGGCCATAATTTCATTACCCGACATCTCCGGATCACGAATCACACGAATGCTCGAATTTCACGAATGTTTTTTCACAATTCGAGCCAAAATTCGTGTCATTTGTCTATTCGTGCCATTCGTGATCGGAGATGTCGGGTAGTAAAGGCCATAATCAGGCCGCACTTGGAAATCACATACCCAAATAGCACGCGCTGCTGGCGTGCAAAATCAAACTGGAGAATCGATATGGGCAACGTCGCCACACGCCTATTGTCGCTTATCATGCTGCTCCCATCCCGCCCCATATGGAAAGCGTCAGAGTTGGCCGACGAGTTCAACGTCTCGGAGCGGACCATCCATCGCTACATGGCGATGCTGGATGAGATGGGCATCCCGATCTATTCAGAACGAGGACCGTATGGTGGCTTCTCCCTGGTGCGAGGGTATAAACTCCCGCCGCTGCTCTTCACGCCGGAGGAGGCGACGGTGCTCTATATGGGCGCTAATCTCATCCGAGACGTGTGGGGGCAGACCTACAACGACGCCGTGACCTCGGTGACCGCCAAGCTGGATAACGTCCTGCCCGACGACCTGCGCCACGAAGTGATGCAAGCACAGCAAACCCTGGTCGTTGGTGGTCTCACCGCCCGCGATTACCGCCCCTGGGAGTCCATACTCCACACCTTGCGCCAGTGCATCGGGGAACGGCGCTGCGTGCAATTGCAATACCGGGCTTACGGCCGCCAGGAGGACACCGAGCGCATCCTGGAACCCTATGCCCTGACGTTTCAATGGGGATTGTGGTACCTGATCGGGTTTTGCCGGTTGCGGGAGGATATGCGTACGTTCCGCGTGGACCGCATTCAACAAGCGGCTCCTCTTTCAGATCGCTTCGACATTCCCCGCGATTTCTCGGTGCGGGAATACCTGGCCCGCTCGATGCGTTTCGAGCCCAATTACCAGGTGCTCGTCCGGCTGGCGCCCGAGGTCGTGCTGGAAACCAGGCAACGCCACGGTCACTGGATGGAAATAACGGACGAAGACGACGGTTCCGCCGTCGCCCGTTTTGGCGTCGCAAACCTCGATTGGAGCGTAGGCTGGATCCTGAGTTACGGCGCCCACGCCCGGGCACTCGAACCGCCAGAATTGCTCGCCCGCGTGCGTCAGGCTGCGGCGGAAGCGCTAAAGATGTATCACCCAATTGACACATAAAAGGATAGTTGATATAATGCGACAAACTTTTCAGTGTGTAGGGGGTTATGATGGAACAACGCATAGGCGCGACCAATCTAAGACAACAGCTGGCCGATGTACTACAAGCCGTGCAAGAGCAAGGTGTCAGCTACGTGATCGAGACTTTCGGACGCCCCCAGGCGATCCTCATCAACCTGGACGAATACCGGCAGTATCAGCGCTTCTGCCAGGAGAGAGAGACCTTCTTCGACTGGCTTGAGCAGACTGCCGAGCGTCATGCCGAGCGCAACGTAGGATTGAGCGACAAACATGTTCTGGCGATTATCGAACGCGCCCGTGAACGCGCGTGCGAAGATGTCGTTTCTACCGCCGACTAGACGATGTTGCGCGTAGTAATCGACACTAGCTTGCTGGTCAGTTACGTCTTGACCCAGGGTGAGTTGATGAGCCAGATCGTAGCACACTGGAGATCTGGCACGTTCAGGTTGCTCTCCTCCCCGGCGATGCAACGTGAGTTAACCGATGTGCTAAACCGTCCATCGATCAAAAAACTGGCTTCGACCCCGCTAGACGAACTTCCCCTCGGCCTGGCCCGCTTCTCACAACACGTACCCGGGAATTTGGATGTCTCCGGCGCCTGCCGAGATCCCAAGGATGACAAATTTCTGGCTTGTGCAGTCGAAGGGGAGGCGGACTACCTGGTGAGTAGCGGCTGCGATTTGTTGGATATGCGCTACTTCCAGCGTGTCAGTATCGTCAACCCTGGTCAATTCTTGGTAGCGATAGAATTGTACACAATGAACACAGACGCGATAGCGGAGCGCTTCAACCGCTAGGTGCTGCTGGAAACCCAGCAAACGGCCCTCGTACACCCACCGGAAGTGGTCGGTCGCGTCGTACTCGATCACGGGCCAGGGAATCGGCCAGCGATCCCACGTGGCACCCGCCTCGATCGCCTTGCCGGTGGGCAGGATGACCCGCACGCCTACGCCTGATTTTCTATTACAATAACCGAATTTCACGAACGTCTTTCACCATTAGAGGCCAAAATTCGTGTCATTTGTCTATTCGTGCCATTCGTGATCCAGAGACGTCGGGTCATGAAACCTACTGTTTTGTAAGGTTAGATAATACGCGCCAAATTGCGACAACTGGCGCATACAAGACTTGGGGGGCATCACAAATCAGCCACGAATTAACACGAAGATAAAGAAGATAAATTCGTAAAATTCGTGCCAACCTGTCCTGAGTGTAGTCGAAGGATTCGTGGCAAAAAAGCACAGAGCTATCTGCGCTCCCCCAACTCGTAGTTAGGCCCTAATTCGTTCCTTCCCCCATTCGCTGTCGTGTTCCAGTTAAACCACGATATTGACCAGGCGTCCAGGCACGTAGATCATCTTGCGGATCTCCCGCCCCTCGAGGTGGCGTTGGACGTTCTCGTCGGTCAGAGCGGCTTCCTTGGCCGCCTCCTCGGTGACGTCGGCCGGTGCATCGATCCGGGCGCGGACCTTCCCGTTGACCTGCACCACCAGCGTGATGACTTCCTCGGCCGCCAGGTCGGGGTCGAACGCGGGCCAGGCCTGCTGGTGGATGCTGTAGGGCCGCCCGGTCCGTTCCCACAACTCCTCGGCCAGGTGCGGGCAACCCGGGGCCAGGAGCAGCAACAGGGTCTCGATTGCCTCATCCCAGGCCTCCGTGCCGTACACCGCCGTCGTCTTCGCCTCCTGCAGCGCGTTGGTGAACTCCATCAACCCGGAGATGATGGTGTTGAAGGCAAAGTCCTCCATGTCGTCACTGACCCGCTGGATCGTCTGGTGGGTCCAGCGGCGCAGGTCGGCGATCTCGCGTTCATCCGGCTTTCCCTGACCCTCGCCCGGTTCCAGGACCAGATCCCACAGACGCCTGACCCACCGGTGCACGCCCTCGATGCCGTGGGGATCCCAGGGGCCGCCCTGTTCCCAGCGCCAGCCGAACATCAGGTACCCCCGCACCACGTCGGCCCCGTAGCGCGCCACCAGGTCGTCGGGCGAGACCACGTTGCCCCGGCTCTTGGACATCTTCTCACTGTCCTCGCCCAGGATGATGCCCTGGTTATGCAAGACGCGCATCGGTTCGTCGAAATCGACCAGCCCCATGTCGCGCATGGCCTTGGTGAAGAAGCGGGTGTAGATCAGGTGCATCGTGGCGTGCTCGATGCCGCCGGTGTAGACGTCGACCGGGGCCCAATACGCCATCTCCTGCGGATCGACGGGGTGAGAATCGGCGTGGGCCGGCTCGGTCTGGTTGTAGTAAGGGCTCAGGTAGGCGTAATGGTACCAAGACGAGCAGACGAAGGTGTCCATCGTGTCGGTCTCGCGGGTGGCCGGGCCGCCGCATTCGGGACACGTGGTGTGCAGGAAGCCCTCGTGGAATTTCAACGGGCTCTCGCCGGTGGGCAGGAACTCGGCGTCCTCCGGCAAGAGGACCGGCAGATCCTCGTAAGGTACCGGCACGATGCCGCACGTATCGCAATAGATGATGGGGATCGGCGCGCCCCAGTAGCGCTGGCGCGAGATCAACCAGTCGCGTATGCGATAATTGACCGCCCCCTCGCCCACGCCCTTATCCTCCAGCCAGGCGATGACCTGCTCCTTGGCCGGGTGGGGGGCCGGGGTACCATCGAAGGGTCCCGAATTGATCATCACACCATCCCCATCGTAGGCTTCGTCCAGGTCCTCCCCGTCCCAATCAGGTGGGCTGATGACCACCGGGATGGGCAGGCCGAATTTCTGGGCGAACGCGAAATCCCGCTCGTCGTGGGCGGGGACCGCCATGATCGCCCCGGTGCCGTAGGTCATCATGACGTAATCGGAGATCCAGATCGGGATCCGCTCGTCGTTGACCGGGTTGACGGCGTAGGCGCCGATGAAGACGCCGGTCTTTTCCCTGTCGGTCGCCAGCCGCTCGATCTCCGTCTGGCGGGCGGCCTGGAACTTGTACGCCTCGACCTCGTCCCGGTGCTCGGGCTGGGTTAGCTTGTCCACCAGCGGATGCTCGGGGGCCAACACCATGAAGGTTGTGCCCCACAGCGTGTCGGGCCGGGTGGTGAAGACTTCGATGGGATCCTCCGCCTCCGACACGAAGGTGACGTCCGCTCCCTCGCTGCGCCCGATCCAGTTGGTCTGCATGGTGACCACCCGCTCGGGCCAGTCGATCTGCGAGAAGTCCAGCAGTTCCTCGACGTAATCGGTGATGCGCCAGAACCACTGGGCCAGATCTTTCTTGATGACCGGCGTGCTGCAGCGCTCGCAATGGCGATCCTCGCCCCAGACCTGCTCTCGGGCCAGGGTCGTGTTGCACTGGGGGCAGAAATCGACCGGCGATCGCTTGCGATAGGCCAGCCCCATGTCATAGAATTTGAGGAAGAACCATTGGCTCCACCGGTAGTAGCCCGGCAGGCACGATATTGCCTCCCGCTCCCAATCGAACATCCCACCCATTGAGCGCAACTGGCGGCGCATATTGTCGATGTTCGACATCGTCCACTTGTAGGGATGGATGCCCCGCTGGATAGCGGCGTTCTCGGCCGGCAGACCGAAAGCGTCGAAGCCCATCGGGAACAACACGTTGTAGCCCTTCATCCGCACGTAGCGGGCGCGCACGTCGCTGGGCGCCATGGCGTACCAATGCCCGATGTGCAGGTCGCCGCTGGGATATGGCAACATCGTCAGGGCGTAATGCTTGGGTTTTTCGTAATCGAGCACGGCGCGGTAGAGATGGTCCGCCGCCCACCGTTTCTGCCACTTTGGTTCGATCTCCTGCGGAATATATTGCTCGCTCATATTGAACTCCTTGTCTAATAGAAAAATCTATGATACCATAGCGAAGCTTCATCTCCAACCGCGCCACGTCATGAGGAGACTATGGACCGACAAACACCCCCAACAGATTTCAAGTCCATCGCCAAAGCCGTGTTCGATGATCTGGATATGCAACAACTGGCGATATTTCGCCAGCTTTCGGGCGCACAACGGCTTCAACAAAGCCTCGACTTATGTGACTGGGCCCGATCGCTCGTCATCGCCTCCATCCGCAGCCAGCATCCCGGCATCAGTGAAACCGAATTGACCCAACGCCTTCGCCAGCGTGTCTCTGGGAATTATGCACAATGAGCCTGAAAAGTTATCGAGACTTTGTTCGATCGGTGATAGAAACACTGGAATCTCTCGAACTTACGTATTCCATCGGCGGATCATTTGCCAGTATGTACTACGGTGAAGTTCGTACGACCCAAGATATCGACATCTCCGTCGTCTTACCGATGGAAGAAGGCCAACGTTTCGTGACGGCTTTCCAGTCGCTTGGTTACTACGTCCATCTTGAGGACCTGGTCGAAGCCCTGGTCTACGAGCAGCCTTCAACATCATCGACGCTGAGAGCGGTTACAAGGCCGACATCTTTCTCATCGACCCCGAAACACCCACCGAGTTAGAGCAATCGGCCCTGGCAAGACGACGACGCGAGATCTACGACCCCGACACCGGCGCCGAGACCTACCTCTACGCGCCCGAAGACGTCATCATCTACAAACTTCAGTATTACCCCTCCGGCCAAATGGACAAACATCTGCGCGACATCGCCGCCATACTCACCGTCCAAGCCGATCGGCTCGATTTCGACTATCTACAAAAATGGGCTACCCACGTTGGTGCCGTCGCTCTGTGGCAAGCCTTGCTGGACGAATACCACGCGCGCCTCTGACCCCACCTCACGCTTGTGAGTCGACCCGCTGCCAGTACAACCTGTTACCCCGCACGAGCGTCTCCACCTCCCCCTTCCGCTCCAACGAGGAAAGCGCCGCCAATATCGTCGTCCGGGTGAGAAAGTAGGCGGTCGCCGTCTTGAGATGCAGGCCGTAATGGTCTGACACGGCCGCGACCAGTGCCGACGTCTCCCGCGGCATACGCCGCGGCATACGCCGTAGCGTCGCCAACGCCTCGTGTACCAGCGCGCGAATCTCCGTCAGCCGTGTTCGGTTGGCGGCGCATATCCGGGCGATCTCGTCGCCAGCCCGGTAGGCGGGGCCGTGCCCGGGCGCGAAGTGGGCGTAAGGCAGGCCGGGCAAGCGCTCCAGCGTCTCCAGCGCCTCATCCAGATCCACGCAGAAGATGACCTGATGCTTATCGAGCGTCTTGGCCGGGAAGAGGGCGTCGGCGCAGAACAGGACGTCTCCAACGCCCACGCCTATCTGCCTGGGCGCGTGGCCTGGCAACGGGACGACGTCTACCTCGAATGGCCCGATCGCCAGCGGCCCTGGCTTGTCGATCACCTGATCGACGCGGCACGGCTCGGCCAACGTGAACTTGCCGCGCAGTTCCCGGATGGGCGAGGCCCCGCTGAACAGGTACAGCGGCTCGATCAGCGGATGCTCCATCATCCCGGCCTCCAGGGCCGGCGCGTACAACCGGACGCCCGTCACCCGCTCCTGCAGGAGATAGGCCCCACCGAAGTGATCGGCGTGAGCGTGGGTGATGAATACCGCCTCCAGGGTCACACCCAGGTCGTCGATGACGCGCAGCGCTCGCTTGGCGGTATCCCCATCCAGCCCGGCGTCTATCAGCAAAGCCCGATCGTCTTGCACGGACAACCCGATATTGGATCCCCCTTGCAGGTGATAGGTGCCGGGGGTCAGTTCGACCAGGTTCATCCTTTCACCTCACCAGCGTCATCCAGCCAAAGCGCTCGTCTATCTCACCTCGGACGATGCCGAAGAACTGGGCCTGGATCTCCGTCGTGACCGGCCCGCGCTTCCCGGCGCCCAGTTGAATGCCGTCGATGCTGCGAATGGGCGTCACCTCGGCCGCCGTCCCGGTGAAGAACGCCTCGTCGGCCAGGTAAAGCATCTCGCGCGTGATCCGCTCCTCCCGCACCTCGTAGCCCAGGTCTCGCGCCAACTCGATCACATAGCGCCGCGTGATGCCGGCCAAAATCGAGCAGGACAGCGCCGGGGTGTGGATCCCGCCGTCCTGGACCAGGAACACGTTCTCGCCGCTACCCTCGCTGACGTAACCGGCCGGGTTCAACACGAGTGCCTCGGCAAAGCCCCGGTCGTGGGCTTCCATCACGATCAGTTGGGAGTTGACGTACTGGCCACCAATTTTCGCCATCGCCGGAAAGGTATTCGGCGCCATCCGCTGCCACGAGCTGACCCCCACGTCGATCCCGTTCTCCAGTGCCTCATCCCCCAGGAACTTGTCCAGCGCAATCGTCCCGATCATCACCTCTACTGTACACGGTCGCGGGTCCAGGGAGATCACGCCCAGCCCCCGGA
>DSAR01000328.1 GCA_011046405.1 Chloroflexota bacterium
ACCAGTCTACCAATCTACCAGTCTACCAGTCTACCAATCTACCAATCTACCAATCTACCAATCTACCAGTCTACGTCCCCGCCTCCCAAGAAGCCAGGTAAGCCTCCTGTTCTGGCGTCAGCACGTCGATCTCCACGCCCATGGCCTTCAATTTGAGCCGGGCGATCTCCTGGTCGATGTCCTCCGGTACGGTATAGACGGTGCGTTCCAGGTCGTCGGCGTTTTCCAACATATACTCGGTACACAGGGCCTGGTTGGCGAAAGACATATCCATCACCGCGCTGGGATGCCCTTCAGCTGCCGCCAGGTTCACCAGCCGTCCCTCGGCCAATAGGAAGATCCGCTGGCCGCTGGGCAGAACGTACTCATCGACCGACGGTCGGACACGACGCGGCGCTTCGGGAGCCATCTCTGCCAGCGCCGGGATGTTGATCTCCACGTTGAAATGGCCAGAATTGGCGACAATGGCGCCATCCTTCATCGCCTCGAAGTGATGACGATCGATCACGTTGATGTCACCGGTGGACGTGACAAACAGATCGCCCACGGGCGCGGCCTCGTGCATCGGCATGACCCGGAAGCCATCCATCACCGCCTCCAGGGCCTTGAGCGGATCGATCTCGGTGACGATCACGTTGCCGCCCAGGCCTTCGGCCCGCATCGCGATACCCCGGCTGCACCAGCCATAACCGGCGACGACGACCGTCTTACCGGCGATCAGTACGTTGGTCGCTCGAATGATCCCGTCTAACGTCGATTGGCCCGTGCCATAGCGATTATCGAACAGGTGCTTGGTCATCGCGTCGTTGACGGCCACGATGGGATAGCGTAACACCCCATCTTTTGCCATCGCCCGCAGGCGGATGACGCCGGTGGTGGTCTCCTCGGTGCCGCCGATGACGTTGCCCATCAGCTCGGTACGGTCCTTGTGCAGTATGCTCACCAGGTCTGCCCCGTCGTCCATCGTGACGTGCGGCTTGTGATCGAGCGCGGCGTGGATATGCTCGTAATACGTCTCGTTGTCCTCCCCCTTGATGGCGAAAACGGGGATCTCGTAATGGGAGACCAGGGCCGCCGCCACGTCATCCTGGGTCGAGAGCGGGTTCGACGCGGTCAACACGATCTCCGCGCCACCGGCCTGGAGCGTGCGGGCCAGGTTGGCCGTCTCGGTAGTCACGTGCAGGCAGGCCGAAAGGCGCACGCCGGCCAAGGGCCGTTCGGCGGCAAAACGCTCGCGGATGAGGCGCAGCACCGGCATCTCCCGCTCCGCCCACTCGATACGTAAGCGGCCCGCCGGGGCCAGGTCTAGATCTTTGACATCGTAAGCTATTGACATTGTACGTTAACTCCTTGTTTAGGTTTATGGTTAAAGGTTTCAGGTTATGCGTCACAAGCGGAAGCTGCCTGTCGCCCATTCGCTGACTCGCCCATTCGCCCATTCGCTCATTCGCCTATGCGGCCTTCGTCGTCGAAATATTGGCGGAAGCGGACGAGAAATTCATCCCACGTGTAGTCGTGCTGCTGGGGGGCGGGTTGTTCCAGCGTGTAGGTGGCTGCCAGGGCGCCGATCTTGCCGACCAGGTCCCACTCAAGCCCCATGGCCAATCCTTTGACCAACCCGGCCCGGAAGGCGTCTCCCACGCCGGTGGGGTCCACGACGCGCTCGGGCGGGACCGGCGGAATGGCGTATAGCTCGCCGTCGGCCCAGATGTGCGCCCCTTCGGCTGCCAGGGTGATCACGCAGGCTCGGGCCGGCGCCAAACGGATCTCCTCGGCGCTGAGGCCCGTCTTCTCCTGCAACATGCCAAACTCGTACTCGTTGACGACCAGCAAGTCACAGCCCAAGACACCGTCCCTGAGATCTTCACCAGGAAGACGAACGATCTGTTGGCTGGGATCGTAGAGGTACGGCACGCCCAGTTCCCGGCATTCGGCGACGTACTTGACCATCGCCTGGGGATCGTTGGGCGAGATGGTGAGCAGGTCGATGGACGCTGCGTCGAGATCGAACACTGAGAGCAGGTTGGCCCGCGCCATCGCGCCGGTGTAGAAACTGGCCACCTGGTTGCCATCCTGGTCGGTGTTGACGAAAAAAGACGCGGTGAACAGGTCCAGTTCGTCGCGGGTGAGTGTCGTATCGACCCCGTGTTCCTCCAGCCAGACCCGGTATTCGGCGAAATCCTGTCCCACGGTGCCCATCAACCGGGGCCGCTCGCCTAACAGCGCCAGGGTGTAGGCGATGTTGGCGGCGCATCCCCCGCGCTGCTTGCGCATCTCGTCCACCAGGAAACTCAGCGAGATACAGTGCAACTGCTCGGGCAGGATGTGATCCACGAAACGGCCCGGGAACTTCATCAGATAATCGTAAGCAATAGAGCCGGTTACCACAACGTTCATCGATACCTCCCTCGAAACGCTTCAGTTCTTCTCCAAGAACGTTCTCAGGTAAATCCACAAGACGCGAAAGCCGGTGCTAAACGCCTTGCTCCCCACGATGCCTTTGCCCTGGGCGGCGGTCCGGGGATGGTAAGCGATGGGCACCTCCTCGATCTGATACCCATTTTTGAGCAGCTTACAAGGCAGTTCGAAATCGAGATCGAAATCATAGCCGCTCAAATTGAGCGAGCGCACCACGTCCACGCGGGCCAATTTCGTGCCCACGGCGATATCGCTAAGTTGCCCGCGAAAAAGCACGTTGGCCATCCAGGTCAGGATACGTACGCCCCAATAGTTCTGCGCGTACTCGTAAACCTTTCGACCGCCCAACACGCGCGAACCGAACACCGCCACCGTCTCACCGGGCGCGATCAGGCTCACCATCCGCCGCAGGTCATCCGCATCATACTCCAGATCAGCGTCGAAGATGGCGAAGTAATCGCCCCTCGCTTCCGAGACGCCGGTCAGAACCGACGCGCTCTTTCCCAGATTTCGAGGATGGAAGATCGTCCGTACGCCCGGCATCTCCACTGTCTGAAGCAACTCCCGCGTCCCGTCGGTGGAGAAGTTATCCACGACGATCACTTCTTTCTCCCACCCATCCCCCAGGTCGACCTCGTGAGCCTGTCGAATCGCCTCCAGAATGGTTCGTCGTTCGTTGTAAGCACAGATGATGATGGAAAGTTTCATTGTTAAATCTCGTATCTGAAGAAATCCTCGAATGCATTGAGCATGTAGGCAATACGCGCATCATCCAGACCGGGATAGACGCCAATGAAGAAGGAGGAGCGCAAAACCACGTCAGAATTGGACAGGTCGCCGACCTTCCGGTGTTCGATGTGCCGGTAGCCGGGTTGCCGGATGATGTTGCCGGCGAAGAGCAGGCGCGTCTCGACCTTGCGCCCTTCCAGGAAATCGACCAGATCTCGCCGGGTGAATGGCGCGCCGGGCCGGACGGTGATAGGGAACGCGAACCACGCCGGGTCCGCCCGCTCGCTCCAGGCGGGCAAAAGCAAGAATTCCTCGTAGGCCCTCAATCCCGCCAGGATCCGGGCGAAATTGCGCTTGCGAGCGGCGACGAAATCGGGTAGTTTCTCCAACTGGGCCAATCCGATGGCGCCTTGCATGTCGGTCATCTTTAAGTTATAGCCAATTTCCACGAACAGGTAGCGATGATCGTAGGGCTCATCCAGGCCGGGGATCTGCCACTCGAAGCGCCGCCCACATGCGCCATTGGCCGGACTGTCGTGACGACAATGACAATCGCGGCCCCAATCCCGCACACTCTGCACGATCCGGGCCAAACGCCGGTCGTCGGTGATGATCGCGCCCCCTTCACCCGTCGTGATGTGATGAGCGGGGTAGAAGCTCAACGTTCCCATGTCACCAAACGTGCCCACCAGTTGACCGTCGTAGGTGCTGCCAACCGCGTCACAGGCATCCTCGATTACGTAGAGATCGTGTTCCCGTGCAAAGGCCATCAACGGGGCCATCTCCACTGGGTTGCCCAGGGTGTGCGCCACGAAGAGCGCCCGCGTCCGCTCGGAAAGCGCCGCCTCCAGTTGAGCGACGTCTACGTTGTACGTATCCAGTTCACAATCGACGAAGACCGGCACCAGGTTGTTCTGGACGATGGGCGCCACCGTCGTCGAAAAACCCATGGCCGAGGTGATCACCTCGTCGCCGGGTGCCAGACGCCGATCGAGGCGCCGGGAACACAGGGCCGTCATCGCCGCCAGGTTAGCCGACGAACCGGAGTTGGTCGTCAGGACGTGGCCTGTCTCGAAAAAGCGGACCAGACCTTGTTCAAATGCCGCCACACGGGGACCGGTGCTGAGCCAAAAATCCAATACGGCTTCCGTCGCCGCGATCAACTCCCGTTCGTCGTAGACGCGGCTGGCGTACTTGACGCGCGTCTCACCGGGAACAAAAGGGGTTGATTTATGCGCCTCGCGGTAATACGCAGCGACCAAATCAAGGATCTGATCTCGCAATTCGTCATGTTCGGCCATCAACGCCATCTCCTTCTATCAATGACAGGTAACGGACCATCGCACGTAGCCCATCGTCCAAGCCCAATTGTGCGCACCAACCGGTCAAACGTGTCGTGCGATCAGCATTGGCTATCAAAGACATCACCGCACCGGCACGATAAGGCAATACGCCGGCCTGTATTTTCCCCGAGGCCTCTGTTAACGCCCAGATGCGTTCGACCACGTGTCGCACAGTGTGGGGCACGCCCATTCCCAGATCGATGCTATGACCGTCAAGATCGGACGCCAAGGCGGCCGCGATCAGGCCATCTACCACGTCCGCCACGTAGACGAAGTCCCGCGCTTGATCGCCCTGCGTCATCGGAAAATCCCGCCCATCCATCGCTGCTCGAATGGCCGCCGGGATCAGGACATGCGCCGGCTGGCCCGGTCCGTAGACCTGGAACAAGCGCGCGGTCACGACAGGCAAGCCGTGTACACGCCAGAACGCCCGCCCAAAGGCCCACGCGGCGATCTTCGACGCAGCATACGCATTGAGCGGATCCAATCCCTCGCTCGTCTCTCGTGCGCCGTATTCGTGACACGTCCCAGCCAGGACAACGCGCTTGACGTCTCGCCCTCTCAACGCTGCTAATACATTGACGGCGCCGCCCGCGTTCACGATCAAGGCCAGTTGAGGATCCACGCCGGTATCTGTCACGCCCACGGCCGCCAGGTGAAAGACGATCTGGGGGTCCACATCGGCCACGGCGCTTCGCACAGCGTCAGTGTCGCGCACGTCGAAAGAGATCTGGCGCACGTCTGCCGGCAACTGCGCCACTCGCTCAGGCGCTTCGGCCGGCGCGATGCCGGCCCACACCTGGGCGCCATCCTCGAGCAACCGGCGCACCAGGTGCTGCCCGATAAACCCGGCGGCGCCGGTGACGAGAACGCGCTGGCTCACGTTCACGCCCGATCAGGATCTGACAGGGTGAGATAGTCCCGATACCACGCCAATGTCTCCTCGATACCTATACCGAACGAATAAGCGGGCTTCCACCCCAGCACCCGCTTGGCCTTATGGCTATCGAGGTATTGGGCCTGAATCTCGTTGGGCGCGTTATCTAAAACCACCGGCTCCAGATCGGTACGACCAGAAACTGTGATGATCGCCTGCACGATTTCCAGGACCGACTTGGGATCGTCCATCCCAAAGTTAAAAGCCTCACCCTGAACCTCTGGCCGGCCCATCTGCTCGGCCAACGTCAGGTAAGCCCGTACCGCGTCTTGAACGTAGAGATAATCGCGCATCATCGTCCCGTCAGAGCGAACAATGGGACGTTCTCCCAGGATCACACTCCGGATCGTGCCGGGGAAGATGCGACTCCAATTCAGATCCCCGCCGCCGTAGAGATTGGCACAGCGCGTGACTGCCACCGGGGCCTGATAGGTCACAAAGTAAGCCCGGGCGATAAGATCGGCGCAGGTTTTCGACACGTCGTAGGGATAGCAGCCCTGCAAAGGCGCGTCTTCGGTATACGGCAGTGTCTCGTGCACCCCATACGCCTTATCAGAAGAGGCGACGACGACGCGAGAAATCTTGGGCGAGCGACGGGCAGCCTCGAGAAGCGTCCAGGTACCCTTGATATTGCTCTCAAAGGTCGAAAGCGGCGCCCGATTACCGATGGGGACAATGGTCTGGGCTGCCAGGTGGAAAACGGTATCGATCTCGTATTCGGCGAGCACCCGTTCGACACAGGCGTAATCGGTGATATCGCCCCGGGCGATGGCGATCCGTTCGTCGTAGCCTGAACGGCGCAACTGGGAAAAGGGCACCTCATCCCGAATCAACCCGACGACGGCAGATCCCGCGTCGACCAACGTCATCGTCAACCAGGAGCCTAAAAATCCGGTGCAACCGGTCACCAGGACAGGGCGATCGGACCAAAAACCCAAACGCTCAGTTGAGAGATAGGCGTTGTCATTCATCCACCATCACCAAACCTTCCAGGGAGCACTTGCACGCCAGATTTCATCCAGTGCCAGGGCTTCCTTGAACGTGTCCATCGACCGCCAGAACCCTTCGTGGGGGTACATCATCACCTGCCCCTCGGACGCCAGTTGAGGGAGTACCTCTCGCTCCAGGTGAATGTCATCTCCATCGCTGAGATAATCCATCACCCGGCGCTCGAAGACCATGAAACCGGCATTGATCCAATGATCTAACCGAGGTTTTTGCACAAATCCACTCACTTGATGATCCTCACCCAGTTGCAGGATACCATATTGAGACCAGGGATGCACGCCCGTGATCGTCACCAACCGCCTATGCCGCCGGTGAAAGGCCAGCAGCGCCGTGATGTCCACGTCCCCCACCCCATCGCCGTAGGTGAAGAAAAACGTATCAGTATCGATATAACGGGCAACGCGATAAATCCGGGATCCCTTCTGGGTTTCCAGCCCGGTATCGGCGAGTGTGACTTCCCACTGTTCCTCTACACTGGCCTGGTAACCCGGATGGTAAGAGGGGGCGGAAGAGCGGCCCAAGTTGACCGTCAAATCATAGCGCATCGGCTCGTACTCGAGGAAATATCGCTTGATCTCTTCTGCCTGGTGGCCCAACGCCAGGATAAAGCGGGTATGGCCGAAGGTGGCATAAATTTTCATCACGTGCCACAGGATCGGCCGTTCTCCCACCTCGACCAATTCCTTCTTGGTGGGGGTGGCGCCGCTCATACGGGTACCCTGTCCTCCACAGACGATCACGACCGGCAAAGATTGCGCCTCGGATCGTTCCCGCTCACCCATCACGAGAGGCCTCCACCATTCGACGCAAGCTCACTTCGAACGGCGAATAAGCGATGCCATGCTCGGTTACAATGCCAGTCACGTAACGATGAGGCGTCACGTCGAAGGCCGGATTGGCCACCTGGACGCCGTCCGGGGCGATGGGCATGCCCCGGTAGACGACGTCGGTCACTTCTTCGGTATCCCGTTCTTCAATGGGAATCTCGTCGCCCGTGGCCAACGATAGATCGACGGTAGACGTTGGAACGCACGGATAGAAAGGAATGCCATTGGCCTGGGCCACGACGGCCAGTTTGTAGGTGCCGATTTTATTCGCCACGTCCCCGTTAGCCGCCACCCGGTCCGCTCCCACCAGCACCAGGTCCACCTGACCGATGCGCATGAAGTGACCGGCGGCGTTATCGGCGATGAGTGTGAAAGGAACCCCCAACTGCTGCAATTCCCAGGCGCTCAATCGAGCGCCCTGCAAGCGCGGGCGGGTCTCGTCGAGCAACACGTGGATTTTCTTGCCTTGTTCGTGGGCCGCGCGGATCACGCCCAGGGCTGTGCCATAGTCGACCGTGGCAAGCGCCCCGGTGTTGCAGTGATGCAGGATCGTCGCGCCTTCCTGGATCAGGGTCGCGCCGTGGGCGCCCAGGCGTCTGTTGATCTCGACGTCCTCGTCAGCCAGCGCCTGCGCCTCATCGAGCAACGCATCGGAGATCGCGGAAAAACTCGCTTCTGCCTCGGCCCGTCGCAGCAGGCGCTCAACAGCCCAGGAGAGATTAACGGCTGTCGGACGAGCGTCGCAGAGAACTTTCGCCGCCTCGCGCAAATCGGCCAGGAGCAGGTCTCGATCCTGCGCCCGGCTTTCTCGAGCCGCCAGCGCCATAGCAAACGCTCCTGCCGCCCCGATAGCCGGCGCCCCCCGGATGACCATCGACCGAATTGCCCGGGCGACGTCCCGGTAATGATCAAATTCAACCCATTCGAACGTGGCGGGCAGGAGTCGCTGATCGATCATCCTCACCTTGCCATCTTGCCATTCGATACTGCGCATTGTGACCTCGCCTCCCTAAAAAATAACCAAGCAGAACCTTCACCAGCGGGCTATGGTAACAC
>DSAR01000511.1 GCA_011046405.1 Chloroflexota bacterium
TCCCTGGACATTTTGACAACTATGCAGTAAGCTAGCCCAATTCATACCTATGGAACGAGAGCTTACTATATGGCTTCAATGGCACAAACCAGAGTCTGCAGTCGGGAAAAGGATCTGGACCCAGGTAACCGTTTGGTTGCCTCTGAACTTAGATAATGCTATAATCATTTTAGACGAGGGGCTTGGCCCTGGTATCAATCCCGATGTTTGATGGAGGTAACTGATGAGGATGCAACTGCGTTTGAACGAGCGAGAGCGGAAGGTCGTCGATCTGTTGAAAGGCGCCGGTGCGATGACGCCGAGCCAGATATCGGTCAAGACGTTGATGAAGCCCAGCGATACCCACGACGCGATACGACGGCTCGAAAAAGACGGTTACGTCGTCGTGCGAGAGACCGCCGATAACGCCGATGGCTCGATGGTCGCTTTGACCGGCGATTTGCGTTCCGCTCTGATCCAGAAATTATCGTAACTGCTCAGCATATATGTGTAGAGCGGATTACAATCCGCGCCGATGGCGCAAAGGCTATTGGCTGGGTGGTGACGGAAGCTAACACGTTGCCTGAAAGTGGCCGGATTATGATCCGGCTTCCGGATTGTGATCCGGCGGGCGCAAGGTGAGTAGATACAAATTATCGTAGCCTGGTTTTTTACGGATCGATAGGCACGAATCACTCTCGACGCTCTCCATTGGCCGCCTGGGAGCCGGTGGGGAGCGTTGTGTTGCTAACCAGTAAGGAGGTGGAGCGATGCGGTATAGAGTGGGCGTCATCATACTGGCAGCGGGATTGCTCGCTTTGATCGTGACGTTGGCCGCTTTGGCGCCGGAGGGGACGCCGGTGACCACGCGTCAGTGGCTGCGCACAATCATCCCTTACCTGATCGTCGTCCTGTTGGGGGTGTTCGTCGGTTTGGCCGAGTTGGTGTCTACGTTTGACGATTATCCCATGGACGCAGTGATGTCTGGATGGGGGCTGGGGTTGATCGCTCTGAATGGGGCGATGGCGGGCATTGTCCTGGCCATCGTGCGCGCTTACACTCCAGAGACGGATCTGTCGCTGCTGGTTTTGGGCGTCGGCGTGGGTTTCCAGGCCATCATTCGCACTCGCTTTGTCCTGGCCAAGGAATTCTCTGGAACTGGCGGCGGGGATCTTAGCCTCAACCTCGGGTGGCTGTACGAGCAATTCCAGACCCTGTGTAAGACACAGGTGGATCAGGCCCTGATGCACCGCCGGCAACCGATCGTGCGCGAATTGGTCGACGCTTTTCCCAGCGACCTGGCGCTCTTCAATATGGCCTATTACACCGTCGTGGCCCGCCGCACGTTCACCCCCGAGGAAGAGGCGCAGCATCTGGCTGCGTTGACCGAGCGCCTGGAGGATCGCGCGCTGCCCGAGGAGGTGATTCGGATGACCATCGCGCTCCACATCCTGGAAACCGGCGGCGAGGCGCACGCGCGCGCGCTCATCAGCGCTGCAAAGCCACCGGCTCGCCAACCCCCCGTGGAGAAACGCAAGGCCGTCAGGTCGATGGCAGACGTTCCCGAAATCGCGAGGACCTTCGAAACACCCGGCCGCGAGACCATTACCAAGAACCTGGCGACCCACCTCGACCTGGATCAACTCCAATCCATAGCCCTGGAAGTAGTGGGGCAGAAGGCGGCGGGCGATATGCGCGCCGATTGGTTGGCCTACGTCCAAAATACCGTCGCCGACGTCGATTCTCCCGAAGCGGTGCGCCAGACCAGCCTGGCCCGCTTCATCGTCGATAAAGCCGGTCCGGCTTTCGCGAGCAATCGCTTGCCCGGACACGTCGCTGAAGAGCCGTATCGTTGATGTATACCGACGATTCTCCTCACAGCCTCCGGGGAGAGCGCTTGATCCCGGTGGGGCTGTTCGCCCTCACCTTTGCCCTGTATGCTGCGACGGCTGCGCCGGGGGTGCTTTTCGGCGATCCCTCCGAGTACCAGTTCATTCCCGCCATCCTGGGTATCGCGCACCCGCCGGGTTACGCCTTTTACGTCCTTTTGGCTAAACTGTGGCAGATCCTGGTGCCGGTGGGTACGATTGCCTTTCGCACTAACCTCCTGGCAGCAGCGGCTGGCGCCTGGGGCGTGACGGTGATCTATCTCGTCGTCCGCGACATAGACGGGCGCGTGCTGCCCGCGCTCTTTGCGAGCCTGAGCCTGGCCGTCGCCGCCGATTTCTGGCAGCACGCCATTCACGCCAATGCTCACATCGTCAGTGCGGCCCTGGTCGCAACCCATCTCGGTTTGTTGTTTCGATGGTGGCGCACCGGGCGAGATCGCTGGCTATTCGCTTTCGCCGTCACGGTGGGTACCGCCGCGACCCATCACCCCATCACACTGATGGGAACGCCCGCCTATGGCCTGTTCGTCCTGTGGGTGCGCCCCCGTATCTGGCGCCGGTGGCGGACGATCTCGCTTCTGCTCGGATGCCTGGCGCTTGGGTTGCTCCCGCTTCTCTACTATCCGTTGCGCAGCCCCAGCGCGCCGTTTGGGCCGACCGATATGCACACCTGGGAGGGGTTCTGGCGGCACACCATGGCCCATGGTCTGCGGGGCAATCTTTTTCACTTCGGCCTGCCCGACCAACTCGATCGCGCACTGGTTTTCTGGTCGCTACTCCGCTTGCAGTTCACGCTCCCGGTGATCGGGTTGATCGTGTGGGGAATCCTGCGCCTGCCGCGCCAGGGCCTCAAGCAGGGCCTCAAGCAGGGCCTCAAGCAGGGCCCCAAGCAGGGCCCCAAGCAGGGCCCCAAGCAGGGCCTCAAGGCGGCTATTTTTCTCTACGTTTTTCTCGCTGCCCATTTATTATTCACTCTCAACACCGTTCAAGACGTGATGGCCTATTTGCTGATCCCCTTCGCCGCCCTCTCCATATTCGCTGGCGTTGGCGCCGGGGGGATGTATGACCTTCTCAGCACGACGATTCGTCAAACCCGCTTATCGCTCGTCCGGAGCGCGCTCCTCCTCGGTGGGATGACCTGTATGCTCCTGCCGCTCTACCAGGCCGGCGTCAACCTTTCGCGCGCTATCTCCCTGCGCGATTTCACCGAGGCCGAGACCTTCGTCTCCGCCGTGTACGAGCGTTTCGCCGGGCGCGGCGAGGGCGCGGTGTTGCTTTCGGTATGGGAATACCTGACGCCGCTGTGGGTGCACGCCTATACCGGGGAACCGCTGGCCGAAACCGACGTCGACGTCGTTTACGTGTCCACAGCCATCCCGTGGGCCGACGCTGTCTGGTCTCACATAGAGGTTGGAGACATTTTCCTGCCCGATTACCGCCCGACCGTGCGCGATCTGGGATTCCGCTTGGTACCGGAGGGCCAGCTCTATCGGGTCGTCGCCCCGCCGGTGCAGGACGTCACGCCATCGCACAAGCTCGATACCTGGGCGGATGATCGGGTGCACATTTTGGGCTATGACCTGGACCGGCGCACGGCCCAGGCTGGCGAGCACCTGGAACTGCTGCTCTACCAGAGCTCTCCGGAACCGATGGCGGGGATATGGATGCCCTACGTCCATCTGGGCCCCATCGACGTCCGCTGGACAACCGATAGCCGTCTCTTGACCACGACCTGGCTGCCCGGCGAGATCGTGGTCGAGCGCTACGAGATTCCCATCCCCTTTCACCTGCCGCCGGGCCGGTATCCACTGCGCCTGGGCTACGCCGACTTGAGCGGTGGACGTAGCCCCCTGCCGCTCACCGGCGCAGAAATGACTGTCGATCTGGGCACCGTCGAGGTATCGCCCAATCCCGATCCGCCGCCGGCGTCCGTGTTGAAACAGGGATTGGCGAATCTGGATAACCAGGTCACGCTGCTGCAGGCCCGGGCGCGAAGTGGGTTGCAAGTGCGGAAGGCAAATTGGCGGACACGCCAATGGGAAGAAGCGCTGCTCGTTCGGCCGGGACAGGCGTTCCACCTGCGGCTCGATTGGCGCGTCCTGGCCTCGCCGCGCGACAGTTACACGATCTTCATCCACCTGATCGACGCTGCCGGACGGCCCGTCTTCGGGCACGATTATACCCCCTTGGGAGGGGCCAGTCCGTCATACCTGTGGTTCCCCAAGTGGCTGCCCGGGCAGACGTTGGCCGATCCCTACCGGCTGGTGATCCCAGATACGCTCCCCCCGGGCGATTATGCCCTGGAGGTCGGGATGTACGGTATGACTTCTCTTCGGCGCCTGCCTGTGATAGAATGGACGGGCGACCTGGGCACCGACCGGGTCATCCTGGGGCCGGTGAGAGTGGAATAGGGCCTAACCAATCGAATCCTTGCACGGCGAGCAAGAGTTTGGCGGTCAACGGCTCCTTTTTGGTTCTGGCTCGTCCAGGTTAGGGCCTAACCAATCGAATCCTTGCACGGCGAGCAAGAGTTTGGCGGTCAACGGCTCCTTTTTGGTTCTGGCTCGTCCAGGTTAGGTAGTTTGTCTGCCGAAGGAGGTTAAAGTATGGATATAGCGCTCTTGATTTGGGCGATAGCACTGACCATTCTGGTCATTTTCTTCATCGTGTGGGTATTCGACTTACAGGCCCGCATCAGCCGAATGCAGAAGCAGCAGAAGAATCTGTTCAGCGGGGAATTTGAGGAAGAAGTTGATGGGGATGTGATGGCCGCGATTGCAAAGCTTTCGGCACGCTTGAACGAGACGAACGCGCGGACTGAGCGGCTGGTCGCCCATAGCCAGCAGGTCAACGCCGTGTTCGCGCACACGATCCAGGGGATGGCGCTGGTCCGTTACCGGGCTTTCCAGGATACGGGAGGCGATCAGAGCTTCTCGCTGGCACTGGTGGACGGTGAGGGGAATGGAGCTGTTATCTCGGCGCTTTACGGACGCGGGGCGACGCGCGTCTATGCCAAACCGGTCGATGGCTGGCAATCGCCCAAGGTGTTGAGTGACGAGGAAGCACAGGCCCTGGCCGAGGCACGGCAAATTGTCTTGGGACAGAGCAAATCTGACAATTGACAAAAATCCGTCGCTGTTGTATCATCATTGTGTCTTGCATGATCATTCAATTGCTGCTATGAGTTGAGGCCTAACCAGCTAAATCCTTGCTCGCTGGACAAGAATCTGATTGGTGAAGGTCTAAGCGAAGGTCTAAGCGAAGGATAAGTGAAGGAGGTGCATCTGTGTCTTTATTTGGTGGTAAAAAGAAACCGTCGACTCCTCAGAAGAGTACGTCTACTGCTATCCCTGTCTCTGCCCCGGCGGCTGCTAAGATCGAGACCGTCATTGGGCCTAACGCCCACTTCCGGGGCGACGTGCAGTCGGATGGCGGTATGCGCATTGATGGCATTTTTGAAGGCAACGTTGAGGTTATCGGCAATCTGGTCATCGGGGAAAGTGCGAAGGTAGTCGCCGAGATAACGGCCCAAAATGTCTCGATCTCCGGCGCAGTCAAGGGGAACGTAAACGGCAACCGGGTCGAGATATTGGAGACCGGCCGCGTGTGGGGTGATCTGACCATCAACTCACTGCTCTTGAACGAGGGAGCTTATTTCCGGGGCCGGACGATGATGCATGGCGACATCGAGCCGCCAATGATCGAAGCGCCCAAGAGAACTGCTGAGCCTGAGAAAAAGCCCGTCCCCGTCGAAGAACACCGGGCCAAGATCGTGGACGTCGAACCGAGACCTAAGCAGCCGGAAGAAAAGAATAACGAAGAGGTGTCCAGGCCAAATGCCTGACCCCGCTAGACGATAAAAGCCCTGCCCCTGCGATTGAGCGCAAGCAGGGCTTTTTGTTTTCCTGGGCTAATAGTGATGGTGGGGCACGCAGAAGTAGCCCGCTACACCTCCATCTCCGCTGGCATCCTCGATCAGCCACGTGTCGTGTGCCATCTCCGTCCCGAGCGCGTGCTTCAAACGATATTGCTAAATAGCCGCGTCCCGAGAGGCGTGGATATCGAGGTCCTGCGTCACCTCGTCATAGAGCGCGATCAGGGTCGGGACGTCGTCGCTAATCAGCCACGAATTAACACGAAGAGGCTCTCTGGTAGTTCACATGGTTGGCTTGGGGAGCGGTCAATTTTTCGCCACGAATTACACGAATTGTCACTAATCTTTGGGTTTTTCGCGTTAATTCGTGCAATTCGTGGCTAATTTCTCACCGCGACCATGCGAAATCCCAAAGAACCATATTTTTCTGAAGCTCCGCCAGTATAACTGACCCTGGCATTTTATCAAGGGTAACTACCCAGACATCTGCTGGGAGGGGGGCAGCCCCCGATTTGGTATGAGAAACGATCAAGATGTAGTACACCCATGAAACAAAACGTACCCGATAGATGTGAAGATGTTTCTTGGTTTCCCATAACTGACTTACTTGCAACCTTGCAAACTTCGTAACTGCTCAGCCTAGTGCCCGTTTGCAGCAGATGGGCGGGAGTTTGGGTTGTTTGGCGGGTGCTTCGCACCCGCCAAACAACCCAAACTCCCACTCTCCATCGCAGCAAGGGACTGGCCTGAGCAGTTACCAACCTTCAACCTGTAGAACACGCCAACAACCGATCCTCGTAGATATGGCGGACGATCTCCTCAATCTCCGGCTCGCGCACCTGCAGGTCGCGAAGGCGGTACCGGGCCGACAAGCGGCCGATCAGCGCCGAGGCGGTGACGCTGTCCCGCTCGAACTGGTAGGTGGCGCGGGTGCCGTTCCGCTCGGTGACCTGGGCTCCCTCGACGTCGACCGAGGGGTAGGCCTGGGCGAAGTAGACGATCAGTTCCCGCCGTCCCCCGAAGCGCTCGCGCAGGTCGTCCAGCGGGCCGTCGAAGAGCAAGCGCCCCTGGTCGATGATCATCACCCGCTGGCACAGCTTCTCGACGTCGGAGAGATCGTGGGTAGTCAGGATCACGGTGGTGCGCCGTTGGCGGTTGATGTACTGGATGAAGCGGTGGATGCGCTCCTTGGCCACCACGTCCAGACCGATCATCGGCTCGTCCAGGAAGAGCAACTGGGGATCGTGGAGCAGCGCGGCGCAGAGATCGGCCCGCATGCGCTGCCCCAGCGAGAGAGAGCGCACGGGGGTATCCAAGAACGGCTCCAACTCCAGTAGCGCCTTGAACTCGTCCATGTTGCGGCGAAAACGATCCGCTGGAATTTCGTAGACGTGTTGCAATAGCGCCAGCGACTCGATGACCGGCAGGTCCCACCACAGGGTGGTCCGCTGCCCAAAGACCGCGCCCAGGTCGCGCACGTGGACGAGGCGCTCTCGCCAGGGCGTCCGTCCGTTGACCTGGATCACGCCGGACGTGGGTACCAGCAGGCCGGTCAGCATCTTGATCGTCGTGGATTTGCCCGCGCCGTTGGGGCCGATGTAGCCAAGCAGTTCGCCGGGCGCGATCTCGAAACTGACGTCATCCACGGCCCGCACGGTGCGGTATTCGCGGGCGAACAGATCGCGGAGCACGCGCCAGCGCCCCTCGCGGCGCCGGGCGACTTTGAAGTGTTTGCTCAGATTGGAGACGGTGATGATGGGCGCCATCTTTACGTTCCCGTGCTGCTATAGCGGCGGACGCCAAAGCGCCAGAAAGCCAGGGCCACGCCGAACGCGCCGAATCCGATCAAGGGTGAGAGAAACGGGGTGATGGTTGGCATGTCCAACGGATCCGCCTTGTCCAAGAAGTATAGCGCCGGATAATAGTTGAGGAAAATCGCCGGGACGACGTAGGTGAAGAAGCGTCTCATCCACCTGTTGTAGATGTGCATCGGGTAGGCCATCATCTCGCTGCCGCCGTAGGTGAAGATGTTGATCACCTCGACCCGCTGGACAGTCCAGAAGGTGCTCGTTGAACCAATGATGAACAATCCGCCAAAAAAGGCGAGCATGCTGGCGATAACCACCGGCAGGTAGATGGCCTTGAGTGGCGTCCAATGGATACCGGCCGACGAGGTGGCGAATCCCAGGACGGCGACGCCCTGGGCGATGCGGCCCAGGCGGCGCAGGGCGATGTCGCTGCCCAGGATCTGCACGGTGACGTCGATGGGGCGGAGCAGCACCTGGTCGAATCCGCCCCGCTGCACCATCTTCGGGGCGAAAGCATCCGGGTCGAAACCGCTGAAGAGCATGTCGGTCAGGCCGAAGGCGGTCTCGACCAGGCCATACAGGAACGCGATCTCTGTCAGCGTCCAGCCTCCGATACGATCGAAGCGCTGGAAGAGCAGCGCCAAGGTGGCGAAGCCGATCCCCGCGCCGAATGCCGCCGCCGTCATATCGAGAATCAAGGAGAATCGATACTGGCATTGGGACCGGATTTGCGCGCCGAGCAGGCGCAGGTAAAGGA
>DSAR01000284.1 GCA_011046405.1 Chloroflexota bacterium
GCCCCACCCACCAATCCCAGGCCGACACATCCCACCAGTCGATCGCCGGCTCCAGCGCTTCGCTCGGCTCAGACCAGGTCAGGTCCACCGCCGTCGGCGCGCGATTGATGGTATCGAAAGCGCTGGTCGGCTCGAAGGTCACCCAACCGTACTGGGGAAAGTAAACCTCCACCCAGGCATGGGCCTTGTCCGCAGTCACGATATACCTGGCGCTTTGCCAGTCGTAATATCCCGATGCATAGCCCACCGCCAGACGGGCAGGCAAACCGGCCGCCCGGGCCAGGACGACCATGGCGGATGCGTAGTAATCACAATATCCCCGCTGCAAATTGAAAAGGAAATAGTCCACCACGTCCCGGTCGGAGGGCGGCACAGAGACGTTCAACGTGTAGGGAAACTTACGCAGATAAGTCTCGATAGCGACGGCCCGGTCGTAGGGCGTGGACGCCGTCGCCGTCAGATCGCGCGCCAGGGATAGCACCCGGGAGGGGACCGTATCCGGCAGCGCCAGATAACGCGCCATCACCCACGCCGGATAATCGCTGCCGGCCGCCCGCAACATCTCCTCGCTGACCACGGGAATTGCCGAATCGACGCGATAACTCTTCGCTTCGACTATGACGCCAAAAACGTCCTGGTATGAACGCCAGCCGACGTGATAATTGTGATCGACAGCGAGCACGGAACCCGCCGCGTACAACAAATCACCCTTATCCCCCGCGATCACCACCTCTTGACGCACAATGCGCTGGGTGGGCAGTGTCGTCGTGACGATGGGCTGACCCGCCTGATAGGCCTTGATCTCCGTCTGGCTGGCCTGCCATCCCCGGCCGTTGTAGATATCGTAGGTCAAGCCGCGCCAATAATAGCTCGGCGGCGCCCGACCGTCCACCGCAACGAGCGCCGGCGGTCCCGGCGGCAGATCACCCGTGCTGATCAATATGACCAGATCCTTCGAGAGTTCCGGCCCAGCCCGGAGCAGATGCTGGCGTGGCAGCCCGCCATAACGCACCTCGTCCAAGGGGCCTGGTTTTGGACGGGCCAGTCGACGCTCCATCCCCAAAGATTCCGAGACCGCCTCCGCCTGTTCCGATCTCTCGCGTCGTACCCCGTCCACGAAATCGAAGATGTCGCGCAGCGAAATAGAGGGCACCATCGCCGACAGCGAGACCAACGCCAGGGAAAGAAAAAGCGCGACGGTCAAGACATCAGTTCCCAGATCCGGGAAGTCGATGTTCAGCATCGCCCAACGCCGCAACTCCAGATCATAACCGATCAACGCCAATAACCCCAGCAGGGCGCCCAACATCAGCAACAAAATCGAAGGGCTTGCCCCGACGTAGGATAGCGTGGTCACCAGGAGCGCGCCGGCCGGCGCTACAGCCAGGACTGGCCTTCGACGCCGCTTCAATACCCAGGCTGCCCAGACGCTTACCTCCCACAAGGCAAAACTCCACAACAGCGCCACGACGACCGGATCGTAAACCGACGCGCCCTGGAGAATCGCGGCGAACCAATTGGACACCCGCGTCAACAAAATCCACAGATCATTCAGCAAGCTTGCAAAAGTCGTCAGGAACGGCGCCCAATCAGGGGGAGCCAAATTTGAGACATCGGATAGCCAATCCGGCTTGGGCAACCAGTTCCACACCGTCAGCACACCGTAAGAAATGGTCCACCATTGTGAACGGATCAACAGCCACAAAGTGGATAGCAATGCATTCCCCAGATAGCCGATGCGCGTCAAAACGATGCCAAACCCGAGCACCGATGCCAGGATGCCGGCGACCCACCAGCGTATGGTCAGCACGGCCAATCCCCATCCCACCAATACGCCGATGATGGCGATCGTCCACAACAGGGCCACGTCCAGGCCTCGCACCACGTCCGCCAGCCCCAGCACCAGGCTCCCCAAGGCTAACAGGAGCAAGCCCAACAACAGTAGCGTTCGCACGCCGAGCCGACGTACGATCCATCCTATCCAACGGCTCACGCCAATTCCCTCCAGGTCATATCGTGTGGTTGACGAACCGGCGCCACGTGTCCTGTCCCCAACACGCGCCATTCCCAACGCCCCTGCTGTCCCAATTCGATGTCCGCCCCACCGAGCAAATCTTTGGTAATCACGTAACGCGCTATCTTGAGATCGTCCAGCCTCGCTACGACCTCGCGCACATCGCCCATCGCCGGGGAACGGCGCGCTCCCGGCTCCAGGAAAGAGGTCGGATCCAGCAAGAGCACCGTGGGCATACAGCCGCGCCGCAGGAGGGGTGCCAGCGCCTCGATCCAATCCTCTGACAACGCGGCCGTGATGATGACCAGGCTGTCATGCTGCCCCAGAGAAGAGCCGACGCGGGCAAGCAGCTGGGCCAGCGAGCGCTCCCCGGGCGAAGCGATGGCCAAGGCCCGCAGAATTTCCAGGCGCTGGGCATCTCCCGCTCTTGGCGGAAGCCACGCCAAATCCTCTCCCTGCGCCACCAATCCCACCGCCCGCCGCGAACGCAATCCCCGATCCGCCAGCGAGGCTGCCAGGATGACGCCGTGCTCCTCTGTCGAATCCTCGCCCTCGCCCACCTGCACCCGTTGGTCCAGATCCAGCAAGATCCACCAGTCGCCGGCTGGTGTGCCATCGAACAAGCGCACGTAGAGCGACCCCCGGCGCGCCGACGTCGGCCAGTGGACCCACCGCAGGCTATCGCCCGGCGCGTATTCCCGCACGCTGGCCGCGCTGACGGTGCGATCGGGGGCATTGGTGCGCGGACGCCCCTCACCGGAACGTCCGCCGGGCGCCACCTCAATGGAGGGCAAGGGCACGATGGGGGGCAGCACCAACAACGGCGCCGATGCCGGATAGTGAATGGTCACACGATACAGGGCAAAAGGATCTCCCGAACGCAGGCTCGTCGGTCCCAGCATAAAAAGACCCCGCAAGGTACACGTCGCCTTGCTATGCCAGCGAATCGAGCGATAACTACCCACATTGGCCACCCGGCTGGCGCCATACACCGGCAGCGTGGACTGATCGTCCATCTCGGCCCACACGGCTGGCGCCCATCCATCGTTGGAGAGGGTGAAACGCTCCACCAACTGATCTCCCACCCGGGCCCATCCAAAACGCCGCTCCCGTTGGATACGCAATCCACCGGCCAACGATAAGGCCCACAGATAGGCGATCAACCAGGCCCCACCCAATCCGACCAGCAACATCATCAATCCCCGGTAAGGGGCAATCAGTTGCAGCAACGCCAACAGAACGACCAGGGCCGGCAACAGCCGATTCTTCAATTCGATCTTGACCTCGAATTCACGCGCCATCACTGCGTTACATCACCTCACTCGTGGAGCGCCGTCATCCTGACGGCATACCTGCAGGACGCTGGCGACCCATCGCCTCGACGTCTCCTTCGGGTATCGGCAACTCCTTCAGGATACCCTCCAACACGCTGGCTGAACTCAAATCCCGCAACTGCGCGCCCGGGCTGACGATAATCCGGTGCGCCAAGACCGGCATCGCCAAGCGCTTGACGTCGTCGGGGAGCACGAACTCACGCCCGCACACCGCCGCCAACGCTTGCCCGGTCCGGTAGAGGGCCAAACTTCCCCGCGGGCTGGCCCCCAGGTAGACGTCATCGTGCCGCCGGGTCTGGTTGATGAGCGCGACGATGTACTGTTTCACCGCTGGCGAGACGTAGATCGACTTGATCGCCTCCTGGGCTGCCAGGACCTCCTCCAATGATACGACCGGTTCCAGATCCTCCATGGGATGATGGAATTGCTGTTGGTCGAGGATGTCGATCTCCTTCGTCGGTGAAGGGTATCCCACGCTGATACGCAACAAGAAACGGTCCAACTGCGCTTCGGGGAGCGGGAACGTTCCCTCGTACTCGATGGGATTCTGGGTCGCCAGCACCATGAACGGACGCGGCAGCGGGTGGGTCTTGCCATCGACCGTGATCTGGCGCTCCTCCATCGCCTCCAGCAGGGCCGCCTGGGTCTTCGGCGTCGCCCGGTTGATCTCGTCGACGAGCACGATCTGGGACATCACCGGCCCCGGTCGAAACTCGAATTCCTGCGTCATCTGGTTGAAGATCGAAACGCCGGTGACGTCGCTGGGGAGCATATCGGGCGTGAACTGCACCCGCCCGAACGAACAGCCGATCGAGCGGGCCAGGCTCCGGGCCAGCATCGTCTTGCCCACGCCGGGCACGTCCTCGATCAACAGGTGCCCCTGGCTCAACAGGCCGACGACGGCCATCTCCACGGTCGCGTGCTTGTCCACGATCACGCATTCAACGTTTTCAACCACGCGCTGGGCGAACTCTCGAACTTGAGAAATCTCGGTCATATGATCAGTGCTCCTGGGTCGGTGGGTCGGTAGATTGGTAGATTGGTATGTTGGTAGATTGGTATGTTAGTGGTACTGTGGGTATTTTACCACAGCTTGGCGAGACTGTCACCACGTTCCTTGACGTCTCAACAGGGATAGTGCCCGCGCGTCTCGGCTGCGTTGACAGGAGAAGTGATGGCTATTCGGGTTGTTAAGGTTCAACTACGTGAATGACTTGACAGGACTTAGAACATCTGCTCAGCCTACATGTGCAGTGCGGATCACAATCCGCGTCGATGGTGCAAGGGCCATCATGGGTGGTGACGGAAGCCAACACGTCGCCTGTAAACTGCCGGATTGTGAAATTCTTGTTTTTTTGTGCAAGAATTTTGTATACGAGGCGCTCATCATTGGTTCCGGCTCTGTCCGGGATAGGAGTTGGGTGGTTGGGTAATTGGCGTCCCTCACCCATCTACCAATATACCAATCTACCAGTCTACCAATCTACCAGTCTACCAGTCTACCAGTCTACCAATATACCAGTCTACCGACACTACTCCCGCTCGCGTCGCTTTCGCAGCAGTCGTTCGGCCAGCGTCTCGCCGGGGGGAACATCGGGCGAGGGGCGCCGCGGCTCCTGGGGTTTGGGTGGTGGCGGCGCTGGTAGCGGCGTGGTTCTGGTCTCGGACTTGACCGCGGGGTCGGGCCTGATCTCGCCGGACGACGGGCGCCGTTCCTCGGCGCGAGACTTGGCCTCGAACAGACGTCCCACCGGCGAGGGCGCCTCTTCAGAAGAACGGGGATGTGGACGCAAGCGGGGCAACCAGCGCCCTAGCAAGGCCCCCAGCCGGGTCGTCAGCCAGCGCCAGGCTTTCTCCCAATCGCGCCGGCTCAACGCCAATCGCCGCACGCCCACGTCGAAGGGGATCAACACCACTGCCAGGCCCAGCAGATAGGGCCACAGATCGCGAGTGGCACCCGTCCCTTGCAGGGTGCGAGAAAAAGCCTGCTTCGGCTCCTCCAGCACTGCGCCGCCGCCCAGGTCGGCCAGGCGGGCCAGCGCGGCTTCTACATCCTCCCCGTCCTTTCCCAGGGCCGCGTATTCGGGCGAGTAGCCCATCACCCAACCGCTCGTCATCGCCAGCGCATCCGCCCCGTCCAGTGAACCGGTCAGGCGCATCAGGTAGGCCCCTTCGTCCTGGGGCTCAAACGTCCCCTCGTAGCGACCGGGCGCCGTCTGCACCAGGCCCACCACCAGGGATCCGCCGCCCGGCCCCACCAGGCTCACGCTGGCCTCCAGCCCATTGACGAAAGCGCCCGATTCGTCCACCGCGTCCACCGCGATTCGCGCCTGCCCCCCTTGCATATCGACCGAGACCTCGACCGGCACGTCGGCCCGCTCGACGATGGTCCAGCGCACGACCTGCGCCCAAAAGCGCGTGAAGCCATCCCAGCCGACCCACTGCTGGGCCCAACGCCCAGTCGCGTCAGAGGTCCAGGCCACCGCCCGCCCCAACCCATACTGCCAGGCCGCCAACAGCGGGTCCTCCTGGTGCGTCGATAGGACCATCTGTCCGGCCGGCTTGGGCGTGGTCGCCACGTAACCGATCAACTGTGGCGCCTCCTGAATCCCGGTGAGCATCGGGCTGACCGAGGTCAGGCGGGGAAAGAAAATCTCCTCGACCACGTAAGAGCGCATGGCCAACTGGGTCTCCTCGGCGAAGATGACGGGCAAGGTAGAAGCCCGGTCGGTGAAATAATAGCGCCCGTTACCCAACAGGGCGATATCCTCCAGGAATTGCAAATCCCGTCCGTACCCAATCGCGACGGAGCTGAGGGTGATGCCCTGGGGCACCATGTCCTCCTCGACCATCTCACGCACCCCTTGCTGATGTTCCGCGTCCGCCCCGTCGGCCAGGAGGATGATGTGACGCACCGAGCGGCTCGAATCGTCCAGGTAAGTCAGCGCCTCCTGCAAACTCTCCCGGACGTAGATGCCGCCGCCGCCGGGCTGCAGGCGAATCACCCGCTCGATCACCTCGTCCCGCTGGCTGCCCGGCAACGGCCCGACGACGTCGGCGGGGCGGTCGTCGAAGGCGATAACGGTGATCTCGTCCAGGTCGTTGATCAGTTCAGCGACGCGGGCGGCCGCCTCTCCCGCCAGGCGAATCTTCTGTACCCCATCCTCTTGCACGCCCATACTGCCCGATTTGTCGATCACGATGACGATGGCCATCGGCGGGAAGCGCTCTTGATCGTGAATCGCCATCTCCACCGGCAGCGTCTCTTCCAGGGGGGTGTCGTACCAGCCGCCCACCCCGAAAGCGTGCGGCCCGCCGACCGCCACCAGGCCCCCGCCCAGGTCGCGGACGTAGGATTGCAGCGCGCCCATCGCCCGAGGTGCAAAGCTCTGGGCGGGCGTATCGACCAATAGCACTGCCGCGTACTCGGCCAGCGCCGCCGGATCAGACGGCAATGCGCCGGTGGAGCGCCGCACCACGGTCAACCCACTCGCTTCCAAGGCAGCCGCCAGGAACGCGCCCGCGTCTTCATCATCCGCGCCCCGCGCCGCCACGACGAGCACGCGCGGCGGCCCCTCGACCATCGCGAAAGCAGAAAGCGCGTTGTTCTGTAGATAAATATCGGTGGCCGGCGACAGATAAGCGCGGAAAGGAGAAAAGCCCGGCTCTCCGGCCGTGAGTGGCACGACGAAGGTATTGGCGCCGGGGTTGAGGTGCACCCGCTCGCGCGCAGCGACCACGTCGCCCGAGAGCACGGTCAACACCGCGTCCATGTCGAGCGTCGCGTGGGCGGTGACAGAAAGTGAGAACTCCTCCCCCTGGTGCAAGCGACCGGGAGCGGAAAGATCCGAAAGCCACGCCTCTCCCCGTGTCCCGCCGTCCACGCCTATGAGTGGAGAGAGCGGCAAGACGTCCACCTGCACGCCCTGCGAATGGGCCACGCGCACCGCCTGCTCCGCCTGGCCCATAGTCGACTGGCCATCCGAAAGGATCACCATTCGCCGCGCCGCGCCCGAGGGGAAGAGCGCCATCCCCAATCGAATCGCCCCTTCGAGGTCGGTCTGGTGCGTGCGCGGTATGGAGGCCACCTCGCCCAATTCGCCGCCGCCCATCATCGGCCGCTCCACCAGGGCGTCGGCGCCGAAAAGCACGAGCGCCGCCTGGTCATCCGGCCCTATGTCCGCCAACGCAGCCTCGACAAAGGCCAACGCCCGTTCTCGCTCCGCCTCCACGATGCTGTCGGAAACGTCGACCAGGAAGACGACGGCCAGATCGTCGCTCCCGTGGACCGATTGCACGCCCGCCAGGCTCAGGACGATCAGGCCCGCGATCAGGCAGCGCAAGACCAGGGCCGCCCACACCCGTCCGCGCCCGTACCGCCCCCTCGGTCGCCCCAGGTAGACGAAATAGGGTATCGCGAGAAGTAAGATTAAGAATAGGGGTTGTGTGAAGGTCATGATCAGAGTTGAGGATTAAGAATTGAGAATTGAGAATTGAGAATTGAGAATTGAGCGTGCTACCGCCGCTGACTGATACTTCCCGCGTAGTATAGTGCATGGGTAGCCAGAAGTCAAAGTGAGATTTTCGAGCGCATGACAACAAAACCTCCCGCAGGCGCAAACCTGCAGGAGGTTATCGATCGATTATTACACGCTCCACCATACCCTCCCCTCTTTCTTACAGGTGAGAATACCCCTCCCTCAGTGAGCGAGATTCTATAACACCAGCCGCACCGGCCGCGCCGGCGCCCTTTAACGTCTACCCACGACGACGCAAGAAAGCGGGAATCTCCAGGTCGTCTTTGTCGTAGGTCGGCACTGGGAACTCGACCGGTTCCTCGGTCGCAGGGCGCGAGGTACGGACGTTGGAACGTGGGTCAGTGTGATCGAAGCCGGTGGCAATGACGATGATGCGCACCTCGTCGGCCAGATCCTCGTCGATGACGGCCC
>DSAR01000029.1 GCA_011046405.1 Chloroflexota bacterium
CTCGGAGGAGGTGGTCGGGCAGGCCATCGACGGGGTGCGGGATGAGGTCTTCGTCGCGACCAAGTGTGGCCTGGTGTGGGACGAGGGCAGCGTCTCTCCCTACGGCCGGCTGACGGCCGAGAGCGTGCGCCGGGAGGCGGAGGATAGCCTGCGCCGCCTGGACGTGGACGTGATCGACCTGTACCAGATTCATTGGCCCAATCCAGAGGAGCAGATCGAAGAAGGGTGGGGCGTCATCGCCGACCTCATCAAGGAGGGGAAGGTGCGCTACGGCGGGGTCTCCAACTTCAGCGTGGCCCAGCTTCGGCAGATTCAGCCGATCCATCCCGTCGCGTCGCTGCAGCCGCCCTACAGCATGCTCGGTCCAGGGATCGAGGATGATTTGTTACCGTATTGTGCTGAAAACGACATCGGCGTGATCGTCTACAGCCCGATGCAATCGGGGTTATTGACGGGCAAGTACGACCGGGAGCGGATCGAGGGCCTGCCGGCAGGAGACTGGCGCCGGAATAGCACCCAGTTCACCGAACCGGAACTGAGCGCCAATCTGTCGTTGATCGACCGGCTGCGGCCCATCGCAGCCCGCAATGATAAGACCCTGCCACAGTTGGCCATCGCATGGACGTTGCGGCGGCCGGATGTGACGGCGGCTATCGCCGGCGCGCGGAAACCATCCCAGATCGAGGAGACGGCCCAGGCGGCCGATTGGGAACTTTCGGCGGACGACCTGGAGGAGATCGAGGCGCTCCTGGAAGAGCGCCACCAGCGGATCGATGGGAAGGTGGACGAGACGTAGCGGTTTGAATCTGGCCCTCTCGATTGGGTATTGCAGATCGTATGGATCACGAATCTCACGAATGGGCGAATGACACGAATTTTGCTGAAAATTGGGGGTCTCTGTAAAAGCGCGCTGAAGCCGCTACCTAGCGCCGCTACCTAGCGCCCGTACTACAAACAATGCTCAAAGTATTTGAAACACACCCAAATCTTTAGGGTCTGTGATGGACCACAGAAATGGAGGGAGATTTATGGCGCAGGAGACGAGACGTTTGGAAGCGAGCGAGGTGTACCAACAGACCGACGTGGATTTGTTGGCCTTCGAGACGACGAAGGACCTGGAATTACTGGACTATGCTCTCGGCCAACCGCGCGCTGTGGAGGCGTTGCAGTTTGGGATCGAGATGCGGCAGGATGGCTACAACATCTTCGCCCTGGGTCCGGTGGGGATGGGCAGGCGTGAGCTGGTCGAGCAGGCTTTCGAGAAACAGGCAGAGCAGGACGAGACGCCGTCTAGTTGGTGTTACGTCAACAACTTCGAGGAATCTCACAAGCCCCAGGCTATCCGGTTGCCGCCGGGGATGGGTATCACGTTCCGGGAGGATATGGAGGATCTGGTCGAGGAGTTGCGCCACGTGCTTCCGGCTGCCCTGGAGAGCGAGGAATACCAGACCCGGCGCCAGTCGATCCAGCAGGAATTCAACGAGAAACAGGCTGAGTCCTTTGAGGAACTTCAGCAGAAGGCTCGAGAGAAGGACGTGGCCATCATCCGCACGTCGGTGGGCCTGGCGGTCGTGCCGGTCCGGGACGGGGAACCCATGTCGCCCGACGAACTGGACGAACTCTCGGAGGAAGCGCAGGAGGAACTGAAGGGGAAGGTCTCGGAGATCCAGGAGGCGCTTCAACAGCAACTGCGGCAGGTGCCAGCCTGGCAACGGGAACTGCGGGAGAAACTGCGGGAATTGGACCGCGAGATCGCCCAGTTCGCCGTCGGCGGGTTGATCGACGAGCTGCGAGAGAAGTACGACGACTTCCCGGAGGTCCTGGATTACCTGGACGCCGTGGAGCAGGACGTGGTGGAGAACGCCCAGGATTTTCTCTCCCAGGAGGAGATGCCCAACGGGCTCCAGGCGCTGCAGAACCAGGCCCGCCGCCCCGGCGGTGAGGAGGCGCTGCGCCGTTACCGGGTCAACGTGCTGGTCGATCACGAAGACGCCGAGGGGGCGCCGGTCGTTTACGAGGACAATCCCACCTATCAAAACCTGATCGGGCGGGTGGAACACCAGGCCCGCATGGGCGCGCTCCTGACCGACTTCAACCTGATCAAACCGGGGGCGCTGCACCGGGCCAACGGCGGCTACCTGATCCTGGATGCCCGCAAGGTGCTGACCCAGCCCTATGCCTGGGAGGGACTCAAGCGGGTCTTGCTATCGGGCCAGGTGCGGATTGAGTCTATCGGCCAGATGTTGAGTCTGATCAGCACGATTTCCCTGGAACCGGAACCGATTCCCCTGGACGTCAAGATCGCGTTGGTGGGGGAGCGACTTCTGTATTATCTCCTGTACCAACTCGATCCGGAGTTCGCGGAACTGTTCAAGGTAGAGGCGGATTTCGAGGAGCAGATGGAACGGACCGGGGAGAACGTGCCGCTTTATGCCCGCTTGCTCGGCTCGATAGCCGAGCGGGAGGGATTGCGGCCGTTGGATCGCTCGGGCGTGGCGCGCGTCATCGAGCACGGCGCCCGGATGGTGGGTGACGCGGAGCGGCTCTCGATCCGTATGCGGACGCTGACCGATCTCTTGCAGGAAGCCAACCACTGGGCCGGAAAAGCGGACCGCGAGGCGATCGCCGGGGACGACGTGCAGCACGCCATCGACGCCCAGATCTTCCGGGCCGACCGGATCCGCGAGCGCGTGCAAGAGGGGATCCTGCGCGAGACGATCCTGATCGACACCGAGGGCGAGGTCGTGGGCCAGATCAACGGTCTTTCGGTGCTCATGCTGGGCAACTTCGCCTTCGGCCGGCCGACGCGCATCACGGCCCGCATCCGGATGGGCAAGGGCGAGGTGGTGGACATCGAGCGGGAGGTCGAACTAGGAGGGCCGATTCATTCCAAGGGCGTGTTGATCCTGACGGTTTCCTGGGTGCCCGCTACGCCGAGGAAAAGCCCCTCTCGCTGTCGGCCAGCCTGGTTTTCGAGCAGTCTTACGGTGGCGTCGAGGGCGACAGCGCTTCCTCGGCCGAGTTGTACAGTCTGCTCTCCGCCATCGCCGGCGTGCCCATCAAGCAATCGCTGGCAGTGACTGGGTCGGTCAACCAACGCGGACACGTGCAGGCTATCGGCGGCGTCAACGAGAAGATCGAGGGCTTCTTCGATATCTGCCGGGAACGCGGTCTGACGGGCGACCAGGGGGTGCTCATTCCTGCGTCCAACGTCAAGCACCTGATGCTCCGTCACGACGTGGTCGAGGCGATAGCGGACGAAAAGTTCCACGTCTATCCCGTCGAGACCATCGACCAGGGGATCGAGTTGCTGACCGGGCTCCCGGCGGGCGAGCGGGACGAAGAGGGGAATTACCCGGAGGGAAGCATCAACGCGCTCGTGCAGCAGCGGCTGGCGGAGTTGGCCGAACAACGGGCCGCGTTTGGGAAATCAAAGGGGAACGGGGGGGAATAAGCGTGAATGAGCGAGAGAGAGAACTGGTCGTGCGACGGATTGTGGTGGCCGTGGAGTCTCTGCCCCGTGACATGTCGGCCTTGGAGGCGGCCGCCGAGTTGGCGGCCCGACTTCAGGCGGAGTTGTTGGGGCTTTTCGTGGAGGATAGCGATCTCTTGAGCCTGGCCGATACCCCCTTCGTGGGAGAAATCAGCGTTTTTTCGGCGCAGTCGCGCCGGCCTGACGCCCGTGAGATGGAGCGACAATTCCGGGCTCAAGCTCGCCGGATACGCCAGGCGTTCGAGGAGGCGATGGCGCGCGCCGAGGTGCGGGGTACGTTTCGCGTGACGCGCGGTCGCGTCAAAACGGAGGTGTTGACGGCGGCGCGAGAGGCCGATGTGCTGATCCTGGGCAAGGGTGGATGGAACGTCGCACGTTCGCGCCGGCTGGGCCGCACCATCCGGGCGTTGCTGGCCGAGGCACCGGCTTCGACGCTCGTTTTGCAAAGGGGTGCCGGTCTGGACGTGCCGGTCGGGGTGATGTACGATGACTCCCCGTTGGCTGGCCGGGCGCTGATGGCCGCGGCTCTCTTGGCCCGGCGAGACGACGAGCGCCTGACGGTCTTTCTCGTCGATGGCGAAATAGACGAATTTGAGCGCCTGCGCAATCAGGTGACCCGGCGCCTGGCGGGCCGCGGGCTCGACGTGCGATACCGGGCAATCACCCAGTGTGATGCCTCGCGCCTGGCTCGTGTGATGCAGATTGAGACGGTTGGTGTGCTGGTGATGCCCGGGCAGGACGCGAGTATCCAGGGCGAGGCGCTTTTAGCGCTCTTGGATGAGGTCGAGGTGCCGGTTCTGTTGGTGCGGTAACGGACAGAGTGGAGAGAAGAGAACAGAGAGGTGGCTGGGTCAAGGAACTCATTGCTCTTCCCACCTTTCGTTCCCCCGCCAGATGGAGATGAGGCCTAGATGGGGCCTAGATGGGGCCTAGATGAGGCTGAAGGATTGCCTTTAGGGGGAAAGGCGTTTATAATGGCTTTTCACGGTAGGTCGGAAAACGTGTTTTGTGTTGAAACTATCACCCGTTGGCCTCAAAAGTTAGAGACGTCCTGTGAACCTACCGGGCATGAGTAATGAGCATCGAGGCCCTGGTGAGCGAAGAATATTGAAGGAAGGTTTTAGAACATGACGAAGTTACGCATTGTTCCCCTGGGCGGCCTGGGGGAAGTTGGCAAGAATATGATGTGCATTGAATATGGCCGCAACATCATGGTCGTGGACGTGGGGATCATGTTCCCCGAAGCGGATATGCCTGGCATCGATTACATCCTGCCGAATTGGGAATACCTGAATGACAAGAAAGACCTCGTCCGGGCGGTGCTCGTCACCCACGGGCACCAGGATCACATCGGTGGATTGGCCCATTTTTTGAAGGATTTCAACGTGCCGATCTACGCGACGAAGTTGACGCGCGGATTGATCGAGGTGCGCTTGCGGCAAGAGGGAATGCTGGAGCGGGCGACTTTACATAACTATGCACCGGGCGACGTGATCAACATTGGGCCGTTCGCCGTCGAGCCGTATCACGTCTGTCACTCCATCCCCGATACGGTGGGACTGGGGATCGAGACGCCGGCGGGACTGATCGTCCACAGCGGCGATTTTAAGTTCGATCACACGCCGGTCGATAAATGGATTACTGATTATAACAAGTTGGCCGAGTTCAGTGTGCGTGGGGTGCTGGCGCTGCTTTCGGATAGCACCAACGCCGACCAGCCGGGCAACACGCTATCAGAGGCGGTGCTGGACAACGCCTTTCACCAGATTATGCGCGAGGCGCCAGGCCGCGTGATCGTGGCGACTTTCGCCTCGTTGATCTCGCGCGTGCAGCAGGTGGTGGACGTGGCGTCGCTCTACGAGCGGAAGGTGGCGGTCGCGGGCCGGAGCATGATCGAGAACACCGCTATGGCCCGGGAGTTGGGTTACCTGGACATCCCGGAGGACATGTTGATCTCCCTGGCCGAGGCCGAGAGATTGCCGCCCCAGCAGGTGCTGATCATGGCGACTGGCTCGCAGGGGGAACCGATGGCGGTGCTGAATCGCCTGGCGACCGATCGGCACGCGACGCTGCGCATCCAGGAGCAGGATACCGTGGTCTTCTCTTCGCACACGATTCCTGGCAACGAGGAGTTGACCCACAGCGTCATCAATCGACTTTTCCAGAGGGGGGCGGACGTTTACTACCATCCGCTGGCCCAGGTGCACGTATCCGGTCACGCCAGCCAGGAGGAGCAGAAATTGCTGATCAACCTGCTGCGTCCGCGTTTCTTCGTGCCTATTCACGGTGAACTGCGTCACCTCAAGCAGCACGGCAAGCTGGCGCGAGAGGTCGGCATCCCAGAGGAAAATGTGGCCGTGGTCGAAAACGGGTATCCGCTGATATTCGCAGAGGAGCAGATGACGATCGGTGAACGGGTGCCGGGTTATTACGTCTTCGTCGATGGGGCCCTGGTCGGCGAGGTGGGGCCCCAGGTGATCCAGGAGCGGGACAAGCTGGGGCAGAGCGGGTTCGTGACTGCCGTTTTGCACTATGATCGGCAGAAGGGGAAGGCCGTGGGACAGCCGCGCATTATTACCCGAGGTTTTGTGTTCACGCCGGGGGCTGAGGATCTGTTGTCGCGGGCGGCCGACGTCATTCGCTCGGCGGCCTCGGTGAAGTCGGGAACGTCCTCAAGCAAGGTCGAGGATCGGGTGGAGCGAGCGTTATCCGATTTCTTCTACCGGGAGACGCGGCGCAATCCCATGGTGACGGTCGCTGCGGTGGAGGAGTAGGAACGAAGCGCTTAGAGCCAATGCTCGGCGATGGGGTTCGTCAGGATAAACTCGTCGTCCGCGCCGACGAGGATGATGCCGTCAACGGTGTTATCTAGGATCGTTTCCAGTTGCACGGTGACTGCTCACCTTGTGCCCGCCGGATCACAATCCAGCAGTTTACAGGCGACGTGTTGGCTTACCTCACCACCCATGATGGCCCTTGCACCATCGACGCGGATTGTGATCCGCACTGCACACGTAGGCTGAGCAGTTACGTTGCGCGAAATGGGTGCGCAGTAAGGAAAACCTGATCTGGGGGCAGGACGTATTCGCGGGAAGCTGCTGAAATTGGGAAACCGGGCCAGCCGCCTCCGTTGGCGCTGGCCTTAGCACGGATGGGCTTTTCATCCAGCCCTACAGCGCCTACACCCACGATTCCGACAACGTGCGAGGCCGATGTGGCGACCACGCCCCCCTGGTGTACCCTCTCCCCAACCCAATGTCAAACACCGATCAAGCAATGGCCATCAACGCCGCACGCTCCCCCTCGATAGAGAGCAAGGCGGCGCAATGGAGATTCCCTGGAATCTCAGCCGGTTGGAGCAGCGGAACGGGCGGAGGCGCGACCCGCTATCTACCAATTCATTACCCGACATCTCTGGATCACGAATGTCAAAAAACATTCGTGACATTCGAGCATTCGTGTGATTCGTGATCGAAAATCAGGCTCTTGGCCACGAATGTCGGGTAGTGAAAACGTCTGCTAGTGAATCAAGCCATTTGGCTGGGCCAGCCGAGGAGGTAAGGGCATCATGAATCATGTCGAGCCAGACCAAAGCAAGGATCTCAAACAATTGATCGGGCATTTGGGAGATCTGCTCAAACTCCTCGGTAGCGCTGTCGGCGCCTCCAGTCTCGGGGTGACCCTGGTCTACACGATGGGTTTCGTCGTCGTCAACACCAGTCTCTTGCGCCACGGGGCCTACGACATCTCCCTGCTGAGAGCCGAGTTCCTGGCGGCCGGCATCTCCTACGCCATCCTCACTTTGGGCATGATCCTCCTGGGCGCCGTCGCCGTTGACTGGCTCGTCGAACACGCCGAATCCCTCATGTCACGGTCGAAACAGGACGAAGAACCCGCCCCGCCCATCAAGCCAGCCCATCACTTGACCTCGCTGCTCATCATTTTCGTCATTGGCGCCGTGCTTTTGTTTGTCGTACACCAGGTCGCCCGTCTATTCCCGGCCGGCTTCCAGTGGTGGCAACGCTTCGGCCGCGCCGTGACGTGGGGCTACCTGGTCGCCCTCGTCGGCGGCATCTACGTCGAGTACCTGGAACGCCAGGGCTTCTGGCGAGAGATCGGCAAACCGGCTCCCACCTTTCCCACGCTCATCAATCCCATCCTGCTGGGGGTGGGGCTGTTGATGATCGCCCTGGTCAGTTATGGGGGGTACGCCTATCCCTACCTCCCCAAATCCTGGGGCGGCGGCAGCCCGATCTACGTCGAGTTCGTCGTCGAGGAGGATGCACGCGACATGCTGGAGACGCTGGGGCTCCGGGTGGGAAACGATGGGCTGACCGAGCGGGTGGAATTCCTGACCGAGAGCCAGGAACGCATCTTCGTGGTCACCCAACAGGGGGACACGCTCTCGTTTTCCCCCGATCTGATCAAAGCCTCAAAATTTTACGACATCAACTACTACGTCTCGGCCGAGGCTCACTTGAACCGGGGACATTGGTATCGCGAGCAGAGAGAGTGGAGCGCGGCTATCAGGGAATACAACGCCGCCCTGTTGATCCAGGCCAACCTCGTGGAGGCCCGGATCGGGCGAGGGATGGCCTACGCTGAGCGTTACATCGAAAGTGCCCGAACGGATACGCCCAATAGGCAGATCTACCTGTCGGCCAACAGCGACTTGACCGAGGCGATCATGCAAACCCAGGCCGGGGAGCCGAAAAACGACGGGCAAGCGGCCTGGGCCTATTACCAACGCGCCCGGCTATCGTTCTATCACCAGGACAAA
>DSAR01000068.1 GCA_011046405.1 Chloroflexota bacterium
ATAGGGAACAGGGTATTGATAATGATATCCGGGATGTTCACCAGGATGGGGATGAATGAGTAAGCGGCGTTGAACCAGCCCGCGGCGGCCTCTCCACAGAGAAGCTTGATCAGGGCGATACCCTGGCGATCATATATGGCCAAGCCGACGATGACCAGGCCGAAGGGGAGCACAGTCTGCAGAAGTTGGCGCCAGGCGAGCGGTTGCCAGCGATAGCTGGGGCGCAATCCATTCCGTAGAAGTATCCCGTAGGCCCATAGCGCCACACCGGCAGTGGCGACCAGGTGGACGACAGCTGCCCAGATCGCTTCGCCGGTTAACCAGATGGCTGCTATGGTCCCAACGGCGATGAGGAAAATCTGGACCGATAGAATGAGGGCCTGGAATTCCATCCGTTCGATGCCGCGGAAGGCGGCACAGAACAGGAGTAGATAAGCGTGCAAAATGCCATATCCGGCCAGTAAAAGAAATAGGGGACGGGATTCGGCGGACGCGAAAGGGAGTGCGATCAAGAATCCGAATGGCAAAACCGGCGTCTTCAGAATCAGCGCGTCTCCCAAAAGTCGGTTGGCCTTTTCTGGGGTCCGGGCGATCTCTCGAACGATCAAATTGTCCAGACCCAGGTTGGTGACAAAGCTAAGGACGAAACCAATCGCCAGGGCCAGGGAAAACTGTCCAAATTCGGCCGGCCCCAATACGCGCGCCAGATAGAGCGTGGAAGCGAAACTGGTGAGGCGCACGATAGCTTTACCCATCATCAGAGAGAAAAAGTTTTTGATGAACAGCCGTGATTGACTCAATAGTCACCCCTAACCTGGCAGAAGCCGCTGCGCTTCCAAGCCAGAGCCAATAAAGTCACCTCGTGTGCAAAATTCTTGCACAAAGGACAAGAATTTCATTGGATAGGCATTATCGTGCTTTTACGTGCCCCTGGCTATCGACGGCGCGTCATTATATCATCGCCCACCAGACTCTGCAAGCGCATAGGCGGCAAGGTGCTAATGCCCAACCTGGACGTGAACCTGGCGCTTTTCTTATTTCGATAAGTAAGGTAAAATTGATCTGTTTGCTAATTTATGGGTTAATGCCTCTCAATATCCTGAAGGAGACTGAGGGAACGTTGTGAGTCCGCGTCATCTTGCCGACCAGAAGATGACCGGATGCTGGCGTTCCTCAACGCCTCGCTTTATCGAGAAGGCATCGCTTGTTGTACGCGTACGAAGGGGGGCATCGATGCACGCTAACGGTCGCGTTTTTGTGACGGATGGGGTCATCCGTCGCGCCTTGGCCATCGCCCGCGCACTGGGTCGCAGTGGCGTCACAGTGACCTGTGGCGAGGAGACCGCTCTCAACCCCACTTTTTTCTCTCGCTATTGCCATCATCGTTTCAAATATCCCTCACCCCGCAGGAATCCCGGTGAATTTGTCCCCGTTTTGCTCGACTATTTGGAGAAGAACCCTCATGATTGTCTCATGCCGGCGGAACAGGATACGCTCGACATCATCCTGCAGAACCGTCATGAGTTCGAGCGACTGACCGCCGTTCCATTTGTCGATAACGAGACGTATCAGGTCTTTCGCGATAAGGGCAAGACGCTGGATGTGGCCGAACGGGCCGGGGTTCCCTATCCGCGGACAGTGAGACCCTCTGATCCTGGGCGTGTCGTGGAAGAAACCAAGTCGCTGCGATTTCCGGTGGTGGTCAAACCGCGCTTCAATTGGGCCAGCCGGGGCATTCGTCACGTTCAGGATGCCACACAATTGGCGCAGGCTTATCGTGAGGTTCACCAGGTGTTCCCCTTTCCCCTCGTCCAGGAAGAGATACCCCTGGGTGAAAAAAAATACCACGTGAATTGCATCCTCGACGAAAACTCGCGACCGATTGTCGCCAACGTCCATCGGGAGTTGCGCAACTATCCGCTGGAGTATGGTATAAGTACGGTCCAGGAAAGCGTCTGGCGGCCAGATCTGGTCGAATTGAGCGTCCAGCTTCTGCAGGCGAACAATTGGTACGGTATTGCCAGCATCGACTATATGATCGATCCGCGCGATGGCACACCGATGCTGATGGAGGTAAATCCCCGTTTCTGGGGAACGATTCAGTTGGCCATTCACTGTGGTCTCAACTATCCCTACATGCTGTATCAACTCGCCCGGGGCGAAAAGATCGAGCCGGTGAAAACGTACCCGGTGGGCGTGATCAATCGCTCTTTCTTGCCCTACGACATCCTGCATTTTCTCGTCAACCCACACCGTTTCCAGATGGAACCTAGCTTTTTCGATTTCTTTGGCCCCCAGGTTCATTTCGACCTGCTTTCCAGGCAGGATTGGAAGCCGGTGCTGGGGTTCTTTATGACCTGTCTACGCTATATGGCAGACCCCGAAGTTTGGACGCGCCTGGCTCACATGGAACGAGTTGGTCGATGGATCGCCAGGTTATCGGGAAAGTCAGTAAATCCTGTGACCCCGAACGAAGCGATAGCGAATATAGAACTATCGACGGCAGACGCTTGCTCAACGGATAGGCATTCAATTACTTAGGCCCTGACACGCGAAGCCGCTGCGTTTCCGAGCCGGAGCCAAACATCATCTATTCTCTGGATCACGAATGGACGACATACTTTAGGTTTCACGAGCATCATCAGTAAGAAGGAGGAGGAAGAACGGTATGCTTCGAGAGAATAATTTGCTAAGCCTGATTTCGTTTGTGATCGCTGCTGGCCTTGGGCTGGCTATTTGGGTTTTCCTGCCCCACGATAGAGAAGTTCAGGGGGTGGGGATATTGCTGTTCAAATTGCTGCCATTTCTGTTTGCGAGTTTGTCCATTGCGACGGTGAAGCGCGATCTGTTCGAGAAATATAATTTACGACTGCTCATTATCATTGCGAGTTTTCTTGGTTTTTTCTGTTTTTTAGTTCCAAAGATTTTCTATCACTACATCAATCCAAATGATGAAAAATTTTACTACACGCTGCTCGTCACAACTCCCTACATCATCTTGAGCCTCGTCCTGGCGTATAGGTTGGGGGGCGGGGGGCCGGGCAAGTCCTTTCGGCTCTCTATCGCCATGTTGCTCTTGATGTTATCGGGTATCGAGGATCTGGCCTATTTCATCGTGAACGATGGCTGGTCAGCAATGCCCGACGTGTGGCCGTGGGTCACCCACATCTCGGTCTTCATAGGTCGTCCGCCGACTACGCAAGATATCATCATCCTTGCCCTGCTCCGTGTGCTTATGGCGGTTATTGTTCTGTTCTTCCCTCTTTCCAAGTTCCTGCAGATGCTCAAGCGGAAGGTCGCACCTTCCTCCTGACCGCAGGCAGCTGAATGAACCTGGTTTCACTACCCGACATTCGGGGCCAAGAGCCTGCTTTTCGATCACGAATCACACGAATGCTCGAATGTCACGAATGTTTTTTTGAAATTGCCAAAATTCGTGTGATTTGTCCATTCGTGACATTCGTGATCCAGAGATGTCGGGTCATGAAGAACCTGCTTTGCATTTTCTGGTGTTCAGCGCGGGCCTCGCTTGGGCCTCACGCGGGTCCGCAGTCCGTGCCAGATGGCCAGGCCATCGGTTGGTAGGAGCAAATGTTGGTCAAGCGGTATCTTCGTGTGAAGTGAAAAAGGGGGGGCTGGATGAAAACGGCATTGATTGGGCATTTTCCTTTGCCCTACGACGCATTGACGATCTACAATTGGTCTCTCGTGCAAGCCCATCGAGCGGCTGGTGATGATTGTACAGTGCTGGATATCGGGAAGTCTCAGCAGAAAGGGACCGGCCATTTTGTCTCGTTTCTGGTGAGTGTAGTTAGATTGGGGATGGCCTCAGACGTCATTCATTATCTCACCCGGGGATATGATCGGCAGAGTGTTTTGTACCTGTTCTTTGTGGCCTTGATAGGCAGGTTGGTGGGCTGCAAAGTGATCGTCACGATTCACCCGGAGCTCTTTTGTTTCTTCGGACCCTTGAGGAGCCGGCACGTTGGCAAACCACTCTTACGGGTGTGTTTCCTTCTGCTAGACCAGGTGGTGTGTGGAAATGAAAGAATCGCCCAGATCGTTACAAACCTGGGGTGTCCCATCGATAAGCGCTCAGTGCAGCCGCCATCGATCGATTGGCCCACCGAGCCCCCTTCTTCACGAGACCTTGCCCAGTTCATGGACGAAAAGACCACCATCGTCTCATTGTTCGTCTCGCAGCAGAGCGCGTTTCTGCTCGAGGAAGGGATACGATTGGTGAGCTTGCTTGGTCGCCGATCGCCGGATGCGGTGGGTGTCGTTCTCGTACCCGAGGCCGGCGTCGAGGTCGATTTGGAAGGCCTCTTTCCATCAGCAGATGTCTTTTTGCTGAACGAGCCCTCTCTGGAGGTCGTCGTTTATTTGCTCTCACGATCCACGCTGATTCTGCGTCCGCTGCAATGCACGGGCCAGGAGTTTATGCCTCGTGACGCCTTTATGATCGAAAAGCCCCGTCGAGCGGGCGTCTATTTCGATACGACGATTGGACTGACCATCATCCGCAAGGGAAATGGTCTGGTGAGCAAGATCGTAAAGGGAGGGGGCGTGGAAAACAAAGATGTGGACGCCAGCGCCAGTGACTTTGTCGTCAAGACGATCCTGGCCCGAGAGTCCAAACGGGTCTTGCTGATAGGCGTCTTTCCGCCATTCATGGTCGATGAAGAAGCGCTGTTCAATCAGGCGGTCTGCCTCGAACTGGAGCGGGCAGGCGTCACGTGTGAGATGATCCGGCTCCCTGAAGAGGGTTTCGACAGCGACGACTTTACAACTTTTCTCTCGTTTATGAAGAACCTCAACCGGCGACTGAAGCGATGCGACGCGGTCTTGTACATGACCCAGGGATTCACACGCCCGAGTCTATTGCTGTTGCTGAGCTGTGTTGTGCTAGGTAAATTCCGGCGCAAATGGGTATACGCCCTTTTCCACAGGGATCTGTTCAGCTTCTTCACACAACTGCGGAGCAGAAATGCCGGCCTGCCGCTGCTTTTTACCAGCTTTACGTTGATAGATGGCGTTTTTGCCACGGACGAGGGATGCCGCGTTGGTAGACAATACAGGGACGCGCCGCAGAAATTCCACCCCATCACGCCCATCGTGCCTGTCTCTCAGTGCGACCAGCTTCGTCCAGCTTATCCCGACGATGTGTTACGTTGTGTCACGGTTAGCATGGCGGGAGATGGTTTCTGCACCGAGATAGCCCAGGGAATTGGCGCGCTGAGTTCCGATCTCCTCAAACGCGAGCCATCGCTGGTGCTCGACGACGGTTACGTCGGTACAGGGCCGCAGGCGGCGTTGGATGAGCGAATACAGGTCTATCAATCGGCCCATTGCGTCGTCAAACCGTTGTTGTGTAACGGCGAAATGGTGATGGGAGATCAGGCGGTGTTGTTGGAAATACCCGAAACGTCGGGAGCGGGGTACAGTTGTTCCTCCGGAGCGATCGTGGTTCGCAAGGGGTCCTCTCGAGTTGGCGAATTGATGGGAAGCGCAGCGCGTGACGTTACAGACCCGGGTAAATTTCCGGGACTGCCCCTGTGAATCGACCGATGCGTGATACGTACACCGTCGAAATCGTCGATCGAATCGACCGCGTGAATCAAGAGGAATGGGATGCGCTTTGCAAGGAGCGGCCCTTTGCAAGCCACCGCTGCTTGGATCTGTCGGAGAAAATTTACGCACATCACGAAGCGCGCTATCTCCTGTTGCGAAGCAATGGACGGCTGGAGGCTGGCGCTATCTGCGCGCTCCAACGCAGTTTTCATCTGTCTGCTTATGTATCCAATCGAATGCTGCAAAATTTCGTCGCTCGACTGTTGGCCCGTTTTCCTCCTTTGAACTGTGCGATTCCCATTGTGTTTGAATCCGGGCTCCTCGTCCGGCCGGGAGGGGATAGCGCTCGTGTGATTCCAGCGCTCCTCGATGAGATGGACGATCTGGCGGCTCGAGAGCGGGTCTCTTTCGTTGGACTCGTCAATCTAGGACCCCACCATACCGCCTGGCCAGCGCTGAGCAGAGCCGGTTATCATAGCGTAGGCCTGCCATCTGATACGTATCTGGAGATAAACTGGACCGATTTCGAAGATTACCAGGCGGATCTGCCGCATAAAAAACGCTCGGAATTTCGCCGGGTGCGTCGACGCGCCGGTGATGCCGGAGTGACCGTGGAGACGGTGCGTCCCTCGCCTGAGATTGAACCCAGGCTCAGGCAGCTCGTGTGCAACGTTCACCAGCGTCACAACCTGGCAGATCCTTACACGCCCGATCTTTTCTTGAACATCGCCGATGTGATGGCGGAAGATCTCTCGTTGCTGGTTGCTCGTCAAGGTGGGGATATGATTGCCTGCCTGGCGTTGCTGCGGAGTGGGGGTGAGCTGGCGATAAAGTTCCCCGGGCTGGATTATGAACGCACGCTCGACACCTTCACCTATCACCTGATTATGACGGAGAGTGTCGCCAAAGCCATTGATCTGGGCGTCCGCCGGTTACGGCTTGGCGCCACCGCCTACCGGCTCAAGAAACTCATGGGAGCCACGGTAGAGGATCGCTTTCTCGCCTTGAATGTGCGCGGACGTTTACTTCATCGGCTGGTAGGTTGGGGCTTGACCCTTTCCGGCAGGCAGGCGATGCCGGATTTTTGATCAAAATGACATTGGGCCTAACCGACAATATTCTTGCTTGGAATTCGGCGACGGTCATTCGTCCTGTAGTCATAAATCCGTTCTGGCAATTCGAAAGCCGAGACGGAAAATTTTATCATGGCGAGAGCGGTAGAACCTGTTGCCCACCCGGCAGTCATTCGCGCCAAAAATCCAACTTCCGCCCCGCATGACGCGCACATGGCCCGTTGCGGCCCCGATGGGATTGGTTTGCTCTTCGGGCGTGTACTCTCCATACCAATCGTGGCACCATTCCCAGACGTTGCCGCTCATGTCATAAAGCCCCAGTTCATTCGGCTGCTTCTGTCCCACCGGATGGGTTGATATCCCCTGGATGGCCGTGCCGCCGTGGCGGGAGTAATCGATGCCTAACGAGCCGCCGACCAGCTCGTACTCCCCGGAGTTACTGAAATACCAGGCGACATCGTCAATCTCGTCACTGCCCGAGAATAGGAATCTGGGCGGCAGGGGGAGCGCATGATGGCCTCCCGACGCGGCATATTCCCACTCGGCCTCTGTCGGCAAGCGATACCCCTCCACGGTTGTGATGTCTGTTGTTAGCTCGCCGTTGCGATCCAGTAGATTCCCATCCTCGTTATAGGCGGGCTGCAACCGCTCCCGCTCGCTCAACCAGTTACAGTAGGCGATTGCATCCCACCAGCTCACGTAGATCACGGGCCGATCCTCTCGATCCCACCCATGGTCCCAGGCACAGGGCTTATCTGTCCATGGGCAATAGTCATCATACTCGTTAAACGTGATCTCGGTTTTGCCGATCCAAAAGTCATAGGTCAGGTTGACGGTATGCACAGGCCGGGCGCCATCCCAGAGATCGCCCACCTCATCCCCCATCTGAAACGTGCCCGCCTTGACCAGTACCATCTCAGGGGCTATGTGTTTTTCGGTCTCTCTGGAAATCAGCAATATTGAGAACAGCGCGAAGATCAAGAGGATCATCATCCCGGTGACTTTGTGCTTCTTCGAGAGTGTCTTCAGTGGATTTACTCCTTTCAGTAGATCTGCAACGGCCCCGGCTCTTCGTTGGCCGTCAGATAAGCGTAGCCGCAGGGCCAGTGCCCGCGCGCGTACCAGGCCCACTGCCGGGCCAGGTCGTCGGGGATTGGCTCGCCGCAGACCATAAGCCAGGCGATCAGGCCCGCCGTCCACTGCGCCTGCCACACGGCCAGCGTGGGCGCGTGCCACGAGTCGGCGTCGGGGTCGTAGGGGAGCTTGTTTTGCGCCGCGCTCAACACCGCTTCCGCGACGCGCTCCCACAGCGCCGCCAGTTCAGCCTCGCGTGCGGGGTGCGCCGCCAGCAGCGCGTCGTGCCGGTCCTGGTGCCACAGCGAGAGTGCCATGATGCGGCCGGTCTCCTCCTCCGGCCCGGCCCACTCGTCCCAATCCCAGATGCGGGGAATGTCGGGATCGGCGACCGGCTGCCCGACGTGGGCAAACCAGGGGATAGCGGGCAAACGGGCCAGAAATTCATCCAATGTATGGCCCAACAGCATTTGCCAGTCCTTCATGTGTTTTCCAACTCTCCATAGACCCGGTCAAAGTGAC